>QMOE01000046.1 GCA_003648125.1 Chloroflexota bacterium | reverse complement strand
TGAGGGCGGGCGCGAGGCCCGCCCCTACTGTTTGTGCGCCACCCCATTCTCGTCATCTCGCGCGGGTCGCCCCGCGAGGGCGGGCGCGAGGCCCGCCCCTACCGGCCCGGCGATTCAGGACAATACCACTCCTCTGACCAATCAGCACCATAAACTTGGAGTATGCCACAGCCGTGGCATTGCTCCCGGCAATCGGCCAGCAACTCTCCACGCTGGCTGCGCCGGTATTCCTGTGACAAAAATCTCTTGCTCACGCCTGCGCTGACGACCTCCCAGGGGAAAATCTCATCCAGCGGCCGCTCCCGGCGGGCATAGAAATTGGGATCAAGCCCAATTTCATCGAACGCCCGCGCCCAGGCTGCCGAGTTCCGCTGCTCGCCCCAGGCGTCAAAGCGCGCATCCAACTCCCATGCCCGCTGCACCACCGCTCCCAGCCGTCGGTCGCCCCGAGTCAGTGCGGCCTCTAGCAAAGTCTCCTCAGAATCGTTGTAGCTCAATTTAAGCCCTCGCCCGCGCAGCGCGTGCCGCAGGAGCGATTGCTTTTCGCGGATCGAATCGGCCGGCTCCAACGCCGTCCACTGGAAGGGTGTGTGCGGCTTGGGCACGAACGTGTTGACGCTGACGTTGACCTGCGCCTTGCGCCCGTGTGCCTTCCGCCCCGCCGCCAACACCGCCCGCGACAGATCGGCGACTGCCTGCACGTCCTCCATCCGCTCCCCCGGCAACCCGATCATAAAGTACAACTTGATCGTGCGAGAGCCGCGCTCGAACACCTCCCGCGCCACACTGAGCATCCGCTCGGTGGAGATGGGCTTGTTGATGGTGGAGCGGAGCCGCTCGGTGGCCGCCTCCGGCGCAAATGTGAACCCCGCGCGCCGCCCGTGCGCCACCGCCTCGGCTAAATCTACGGAGAAACTATCGGCCCGCAGCGCGGGCAGCGAGATGGACAGATGATCGTCACTGAATCGCTCGCCGATGGCCCGCACCAGATCGCCGATGCCGGAATAGTCAGAGGAGGAGAGCGAGAGCAGCCCCACCTCCTCGAAACCAGTCTGGTGCAGGATAGCCTCAATCGCCGCCAGCACCTCCTCTACGGGTCGCTCCCGCACTGGCCGCGCGATCATCCCGGCGTGGCAAAAGCGACAGCCGCGCGTGCAGCCGCGCTGAATCTCTATCGCCGCCCGGTTGTGGGAGACTCCCACGTTGGGAACGATGAGCCGCGTCGGCGGCGGGGGCAGCGGGGAGACGACCCGCTTGAGGACGGGCAGCCGAGCCTCTGGGACGTTCGGTTCGAGCGCGGTGATCGTGCCACTGGCGTTGTAGTGTATGTCGTAAAAGCGCGGCGCGTAGAGGCCGGGGACGCGCGCCAACGCTCGCAACTGGGCCTCTCGCGGCTCTCCGCGCATATCCTGATAGGCGCGCACCAGTTCGACCACCACGTCTTCCCCATCGCCGATGATGAACAGATCCACAAAGTCGGCCATTGGCTCCGGGTTGAAGGTGGCGTGGCCGCCAGCGACGACGAGCGGATATCGTTCGTCCCGCTCCGTGGCCCGCACCGGCAGACCCGCCAGGTCGAGCATCTCTAGCAGGTTGGTGTAAAGTTGCTCGTAGGGCAGGCTAAAGCCGAGGATGTCGAACTCGGCCAGGGGGCGCTTGCTCTCCAGGCTGTAGAGCGGGATGCGGGCCTCGCGCAGCGCGGTCAGCATGTCCACCCAGGGCATGTAGGCCCGCTCGGCCAGCACGTCCGGCAGGGTGTTGAGGATGTCGTAGAGGATCGCCAGTCCCAGGTTGGACATGCCCAGGTCATAGATATCGGGAAAGGCCAGGCAGACGCGCGTAGACGCAGCATCCCAATCTTTGTGGATGGCATTGTACTCACCGCCGACGTAGCGGCCGGGCTTGCGCACCGTGGGCAGGATGCGCTCCAGGCGATTCAGATCAATCTGCATCCTCAGCCCGCCATCACCTTGACCAACACCTTGCGGCGGCGCGGCCCGTCGAACTCGGCCAGGTAGATACCCTGCCAGGTGCCAAGCATCAGCTTACCGCCAACAATCAACACCATCTGCGACGCGCCCAGCAGCGAGGATTTGAGGTGCGCGGGCGAGTTCCCCTCGCCGTGACGGTACTCGGCCCGCTGCGGCGAGATCACGTCCAGGCCCACGCCGATGTCGTGCTGCACGGCGGGGTCCCAGTTCTCGTTGAGCGTCAGTCCGGCGGTGGTGTGCGGGCAGAAGACAAGGCACACGCCATCCTGTACCCCGCTGCGATCAACAACTGCCTGCACCTGGGCGGTGATGTCGTGGAAAGCCTGGCGTCCGCGCGTCGAAATATCAATCTGTTCCATACAACCTCACATTTCACGCTCAGTATAACACTTTTGCCTGGTTTGACAAAACGGCACGAGGCTGGTAGAATGTGCGTTGCTTGGCCCCATCGTCTAGTGGTCTAGGACGTCGGCCTCTCAAGCCGAAAGCAGGGGTTCGACTCCCCTTGGGGCTACTGCTACTGCCCCGCCATATCGGCGGGGTTTTTTGTAGCGATGTGCAGGCTGCACAGGAGCAATCGTGGGCTTTCAATCTCCTATTCAAGCGATTATGTTGCACTCTATTGGTGTGATTTCTAGCCCCTACAAGAGAGCAGAAGAAACCCCTATCCAGCCGGTCTATGCGCTGGGGGTCAAAGGAACGGCCGAACTCTTTCCCGAGTATGCCGATGGCTTGCGCGACCTGGAAGGTTTTTCACACATCTACTTGATCTACTATTTTCACAAAGCCAAATCTGCTCAACTGATTGTAAAGCCATTTCTCGAGGATGTACCTCGTGGTGTGTTTGCCACACGCGCACCGCGTCGCCCGAACCCCATTGGTTTTAGTCTGGTGCGGTTGGTGAAAATCGAGGGCAATGTCCTGTACCTGGAAGATGTGGATGTGTTGGATGGCACGCCACTCTGGGACATCAAGCCCTACATCCCTCGCTTCGACCATCGTGAGAACGTCCGCTGTGGCTGGCAGGAAGATGTGGATGAAGTAACGGCTTGTGCTCGTGGTCGCAGGCAGGGTGGGGAAGTGCCCGCATCTTGGCGGTCAAGATGACCGTGCTCCAATGACCGCGTTCCGTAGCGCGCAGGAAAAAATGACACACACTTGTTTATGAACACCTATTTGACAAAATAATGCAAGTTGTTATAATACTACGATGGGTAGTGGAATGATGACTTGGCTCTATGAAGCGCTGAGTAAAGAGTCTCATGCGCTTTTTTGGTGTATGTTTTTGAAGCAATTACTCCGAAAATAGCCTCAACTTTGTAGGTCACGCTTGTAGCGTGACGGGTGAGAGGCGTCACGTTAAAAACGTGACCTACATTTTTGTCCTTGAGGGTGAACATAGTTCGTGATGACTACCTAGTTTATCCTCCCGTAGCCACGGTCGAGAGTGTTTGCAAGGCCAGGTTGTTAAATTCAAGTATGTTTTTGCGCCTAAAAAAACATCCAGGTCTGCAGGGGGAGTGAGCAGTTATTTTACCAGGGACAAGTTTTCAGCGGGGGTAAAAGATGAATAATCAAGATAAAAGCACATTAGAAGCTCATGATTTTCGCGCCTTGCGCATCAGCCTGGCTTCACCGGAGCAAATTCGCTCCTGGTCTTACGGCGAAGTTACCAAGCCTGAGACTATTAACTATCGTCGTCTTCGTCCTGAAAAAGACGGTCTTTTCTGTGAGGCTATCTTTGGCCCCTCCAAGGACTGGCAGTGTTACTGCGGCAAATACAAGAACGTTCGCTACAAGGGCATCATCTGTGACAAGTGCGGTGTTGAGGTGACCCGCTCCTCCGTGCGGCGTGAACGTATGGGGCACATTGAACTGGCTGCTCCGGTTGCTCACATTTGGTATACCCGTCGCGTGCCCAGTTATCTTGGCATTTTGCTCGATGTTTCTAAACGCGATATGGACCGTGTGCTCTACTTTGCGCAGCACATCATCACTAGCGTGGATGAAGATGCGCGTCAAAAGGCCCTCAAGCGGTTGGAGGAGGATGCCGAAGGAAAGCAAAAACAATTGGATGTTGTGGCTCAGGAAGCCATCGAGGCATTGAAGCAGCGGTTGGCCCAAGAGGAGGCCCGTATCCAGGAAGAGATGGAGAAAAACCGTGCTCAGAGCGATGAAGAGCTTGCCGCTGTTACCGACCGGGTGATGAGGGACGCCCGGGCGATGCAGAAGAAGATAGAAGATCGCCAGGGTAAAACTATCAAAGCGCCGCTTGTTTTCAAGCCTACCGGCGACATCGTTGCTGAAAAAGGTGCTACACTAGGCCGTGAGCATTTGACGTTGCTTAACCAAACTATCCAAGAGCATCTCAGTCAACTGGAGACCGACGTGCGGGCCGGTCAGGAAGAGAGGATGATTCCTCTGGAAGCGGACCTCGCGCATTGGCGTAACGTGATAGAGGAGGAGATTTCCCACATTAAAGAACAGTTGGCCATGGATGGTGCTGCGCTGCGCGCCAGGTTAAAGGCCAGCCGAGAGGAGTTGTTGGGATTGGCAGAGCGTCAGCTTCTCATTGAGTCTCGCTTGCGAGAATTGAAGAGCAGGTGGGGACAGGTGTTCAAGGCTGCTATGGGTGCTGGGGCATTCTATGACATTTTGTGTAATTTGGACTTGGACAAGTTGGCCGAAGAATTGTGGTACGAGGTACGTCATGGTACGTCAAAACAACGACGCAAGAAGGCGACCAAGCAATTACGTGTCGTCGAGGCGTTGCGCAAGAGCGGTAATCGGCCCGAGTGGATGATCTTGACCGTTCTGCCAGTTATCCCTCCCGACCTGCGCCCGATGGTACAGCTTGATGGTGGGCGCTTTGCTACCTCTGATCTGAACGATCTTTACCGTCGGGTTATCAATCGCAATAACCGTCTCAAGCGTTTGTTGGATCTGGGCGCGCCCGACGTGATCGTGCGCAACGAGAAGCGGATGCTCCAAGAAGCGGTGGACAGCCTGATTGATAACAGCCAGCGTGGTAAGGCTCTCTCGCGGCGCGGCCGCCGCGAGTTGAAATCGTTGAGCGATATGTTAAAGGGGAAAAAGGGCCGCTTCCGCCGCAACTTGCTCGGCAAGCGTGTGGATTACTCTGGTCGTTCTGTCATCGTCATTGGCCCTAAACTCAAGCTCCATCAGTGCGGTTTGCCAAAGGTGGTGGCGCTTGAGCTTTACCGTCCTTTTGTCATCAACAAGCTGGTCGAGTACAACTATGCCAGCAATGTCAGGGCTGCCAGGCGCATCATTGAGCGCGAGCGCCCAGAGGTATGGGAGGTGCTGGAGGAGGTAATCAAGAGCCGCCCTGTGTTGCTCAATCGCGCGCCTACTTTGCACCGTTTGGGTATTCAAGCCTTTGAGCCGGTTTTGGTCGAGGACAAGGCGATTCATATTCACCCTCTGGTTTGCTCTGCTTTTAACGCCGACTTTGACGGCGACCAGATGGCCGTCCACATGCCGCTTTCGCAAAAGGCAGTTGATGAAGCGCGCGCGTTGATGCTGGCCTCGCACAACATACTGAAGCCTTCCTCTGGACAACCCGTCATTGGGCCAAGCAAGGATATGTGCCTGGGGGCTTATTATTTGACGATGGAAGACCCGGCCTATGCCAATGATACGCGCAAGCTGTTCGTTGATTTTGACGAGGTCGAGTTGGCCTACTCGCTGAGGCAAGTCAATCTGCATACTCCTATAGTCGTGGGTCAGATATATGATCATCAACCTCCTCCGCCCCAGCCTGTGGAGACCACTGTGGGGCGCTGCATTTTCAACCGCATACTGCCCGACGAGATGCGCTTTATAGACCAGGTGATGGACAAAGGCGCATTAGAGGATCTGATTGGAGTTTGCTACCGCCGCATGGGGGATGAGATGACGACGGAGGTGGCTGATCGCATTAAAAACATTGGGTTCAAGTACGCTACTTGTTCCGGCGCCACTATTGCAATTTCGGATTTGGTTATCCCTCCCGATAAAGCTGCCATCATTGAGGAAACGGAGAAGACTGTATCCGAAGTGGATCGGCAGTATCGGCGTGGTTTGCTGACCGAGGAAGAGCAGTACGTGCGCACCATTGAATTGTGGTCGCGGGCACGCGAGCGGGTTTCAGACGCTGTGTCGCGAGCACTTCCCCCGACCGGTTCGGTCGCAATCATGGCCCAGTCGGGAGCGTCTAAGGGAGGGTTTGGGCCTATCACCCAGTTGGCCGGTATGCGTGGTTTGATGGCTGATCCCTCCGGACGTATCATTCCGCTGCCTATCCGCAGCAACCTGCGTGAGGGCCTTTCGACCCTAGAGTACTTTATCAGCACTCACGGCTCGCGCAAGGGCCTCGCCGATACCGCCCTGCGCACCGCTGACGCTGGCTATTTGACGCGTCGCCTGGTGGACGTAGCCCAGGATATCGTCATCAACGCCCACGATTGTGGCACCACGTCTGGCATTTGGATCCGCGCCGCCGAAGACGTGGGAGGGCAAAGTATGTTCGAGCGGGTCATAGGGCGGATGGCCGCCGCGCCCGTGGTCCACCCAGAGACCGGTGAGGTGCTCGTCGAGCGCAACGAAGAGATTGACGAGGAGATCGGGGACGCAATTGAGAAAGCTGGTGTAGAGGCTGTGCTGGTGCGCTCTCCGTTGACTTGTCAACTCCATCAGGGCATTTGCGCGCTGTGTTACGGGCGCGATCTGGCCCGGGGCAAGTTGGTGAACATTGGTTCTGCTGTTGGTATCGTGGCGGCGCAGTCCATCGGCGAGCCTGGTACTCAGTTGACGCTGCGCACCTTCCACACCGGCGGCGTGGCGGTCGGTGGTGACATCACCGTTGGCCTGCCGCGCGTGGAGGAGTTATTCGAAGCCCGCAAAAAGCCCAAGGGTGAGGCCCCTCTGGCCGAAATTGGCGGTGTCGTGCACATCGTCAGGAACGATGAGCAGCGAAGTGTCCTCGTCGTAGATAGTGAGATAGAAAAGTTCGAGTACGAGATCAAAAGGGGTTGGAAAATCCTGGTTGAAGATGAAAGCGAGGTCAAGGCTGGTGATTCAATTGCCTCCTGGCACGACGAAAAGTACATCGTGGCGGAAGAGGGAGGCCGGATAATTCGCCATGACCGTCACATTACCATTGTACACGAACGGCGTGATGAGCGCGAGTACGATATCCCCACAACCGGCAGGCTGTTGGTCGAAGAGGGGCAGCGCATTGAGCCGGGCACTCAACTCATCGAAGGTGTCATGAACCCCCACCACGTTCTGCTTATTATGGGCCGTCAGGCTACGGAGAGGTATCTGCTCGTAGAAGTACAGAGGGTCTATCGCTCGCAGGGCGTGAATATCAAAGACAAGCACTTTGAGGTCATTTTCCGCAAGATGCTGAGCAAAGTGCAGGTCACCGCATCGGGTGATACTGATCTCTTGCCGGGCGAGATGGTGAATCGGCTAAAGATGGAGCGAATCAACAGCAAGGTGGTTGAAGCAGGCGGACAACCTGCCAAGGGGCAGCCTCTATTGCTAGGTGTCACCAAGGCTGCCCTTAGCACCGATAGTTTCCTCTCGGCCGCATCCTTCCAGCACACGATCAGAGTACTGTCTGGTGCGGCGGTTGAAGGCAAAGAGGATCCACTGCTGGGCCTGAAGGAGAATGTGATTATCGGCAAACTGATACCGGCTGGCACTGGCTACCGGGGGGATGCTGATTTCTCGGATGGCCCGATTGAGAGTTTCGAGGGCATATCGTTGCTCCCACCTGTGGCTGAGCAGGTGGAAGAGGATAGCAAAGTTGAGGCCGGCGTGGAGCAAATCGTTGACAAGACTGCCGAGAGGCTTGGCATCCTCGCTATGGTATAACTCTGGGGGCGGCGTTACACACACGCGGCAGTGCTGTTGGAGGCACTGCCGCGTTGTTGTTAGGGGATGGGTTTGACAAAGCAGTTCGCCCGTGTTACCATAGCACGCTGTGTGGTGACGGCATAGAATAAATAACCGAGGTTGAGATGCGCAGTGTGGAGTGGTATGCAGGCAAAGTACGGATGATTGACCAACGGCTTCTTCCGGCCGAGTTTTGCTTGTTGGAGTTAAACGATCCGGAGGAGGTGGCCTGGGCGATTCGGGATATGTCAGTGCGGGGAGCGCCGGCCATCGGCGCGGCAGCTGCTTTTGGAGTGGCACTGGCCGCTAGCCGCAGCCGGGCCACCGACAGTGATGGCCTGCTGCGTGATTTAGGGGAGGCGGCATCTGTGCTTCGGGCTGCCCGCCCCACAGCGGTTAACCTGGTCTGGGCAGTGGAACGGGTGCTCGGACGGGTGTCCGCCGAGCCAAGCCCCGACCGTATGCGGGAGGTTGCTCTGGAGGAAGCCCAGGCTATCGCCGACGAGGATGTGGCGGTGAACCGTCGGCTGGGACGGGTGGGCGCTGCCTTGATCCCGGACGGAGCGACGATTCTCCATCATTGCAACACCGGCGCTCTGGCTACGGTGGACTATGGCACCGCCTTGGGGGTCGTTCGTGCTGCCCATGAGCAGGGGAAGCGCATCCACGTCCTGGTGGACGAGACTCGACCCCGCTTGCAAGGAGCGCGGCTGACTGCCTGGGAACTCGATCAACTGGATATACCTTTCACCGTCATTGTAGATAACGCCGCCGGCCATTTTATGCGTACCGGGCAGGTGGACGTCGTGTTGGTGGGGGCGGACCGGGTGGCGGCCAACGGGGACGTGGCTAACAAGATCGGTACCTACAAGCTGGCGGTGGTGGCGAAGGAGAACGGCATTCCATTTTATCCTTGCGTGCCCACTTCTACTATTGACCTATCCACGCCGACCGGCGACGATATCCCTATTGAGGAACGCTCGCCGGAGGAGATAACGGGGATTTCTTTCCTGGGACGCCCGGTCTTCCCGGCAGGGGCGCGGGTGGCTAACCCAGCCTTTGACATCACCCCGCACCGTTATGTCACCGGCATCGTGACCGAGAACGGCATCGTTCATTCACCATTTAAGACGAGTTTGCGCCAGATCATGGAGGCTCCTTTTGGCTCCTGAAACTGCTCGGACTGGACGTTCTATTGTCCCCGTCGTCATTTTCTGTGGCGGTGAGGGCACCCGGATGCGGGGCGATACGCCGATCAAAAAAGAACTGGTCGAGGTCGGTGGTCGCCCTATTATTTGGCACGTGATCAAGATCTATGCTGCCTACGGTCACACCCGCTTTATTCTCGCGCTGGGCCACCGCGCCGATGAGATCAAACGGTACTTTCTCGAATATGGGCCTATGAGTTGTGATTTTACCGTTCACTTGGGCCAGTCGCGTGCTGCCTCGTATCACCAGGTCAGGGCGGAGGAGAGCTGGGAGGTCACACTGGCGGACACGGGGCTTGACACAGAGAAAGGCTCGCGCATCTATCGCGTTGCCCGCTATATTGATGCTGACACATTCTTCGTTACCTACGGCGACGGGGTAGGCGACGTGGACGTAGACGCGCTGTTGGCCTTCCACCGGCAGCACGGCCGGCTGGCGACCGTGACCGGCGTGCGTCCCCCATCGCCGTATGGCACCCTCCAGGTGAACGAGGCCGGGCGAGTGAGCGGATTCGCACAGAAACCACAAATGGAGCAGTGGATCAACGGTGGCTTTATGGTCTTTGAGCGCGGCGTGCTGGATTACCTGGCCGGCGGCGACGACGTCCACCTGGAGAGAGATGTGCTGCCCCGTCTGGCCGCTGAAGGGCAGTTGATG
>QMOE01000045.1 GCA_003648125.1 Chloroflexota bacterium | reverse complement strand
CTTACCCATGCGCGTCAACCTAAGGCTAGCGACCGCTGGTTGAGTAGCCGAAGGCGTATCGAAACCCTTGTACTGAGCCTGTCGAAGTGAAGGGAGCGGGTCTCGCCCAAGCCGCTTGGTCTCAATATGCGCCCTTTGGGCGCTACTCGACCAGCGCTTTCTGCTCGTTCAAACGTCAGGTTGATGCGCATGGGTTTCTTACCCGCCATCCGGCGGCAGCCGGTCGAGAACCTGCTCCTTTAATAGAGCAATGGCAGGTTTGGAAACCTGCCCTACAGCTCGCTGCCGACCTACGGGCGATTGGATAAAAAGTGCGAGTGGAGCATAGCTTTTAGATTTCAGACTCAAAGGGTCTTCAAAGGGACAATGTGAAACAAAGCGAGTTCCCATACGACAAAATCCCCCCCGCGCTCCTGCGTGATTGGCGGGGACACCCCCTATACATCATCGCCACCTACCTGCGCGGCCAGTTGATGCTCACCCTGCCCGCCTTCCTGGTCGCCATGATCTTTACCCGCATCATCGCGCGAGTGATCCGGTATGACCTGGCCAGCATGGTGACTGTCGTCGTGGCCCTCGTGACCGCCATGGCCTACATCTTTTACCACCGCTATTCCACCAACATTCGAGCATTTCTGTCCACTTTGATCGCCGGCATATCGCCTGACCAAGAGCTGGCAACCCGAGCCTGGATTGAGGCGATCAACTTTCCCCCGTTCGTGGTGGGGGGCACGATACTGGTCGCCATCTTGGCCTACGGAGCGCAGGCAATCTACTTTTTCCTGACCACCGAGTTCAGACTGGCAATCGAGTTGCAGGGATGGATTGTTTCCCTGGCTTTGACAGTGGCTATCGCGCTGGTCTTTTTCCTGCTTTACCTGGAGCGGACAATGTACCCGGTCACCCTCCTCGCGTTGGCGATGGGAGCGCAAGCCAGCCTGGATGATTCCTGCGTCTACCGGTTCCGCTTGCGCCCCAAACTGCTGGTGCTGATCTTGCCCATCATGATCGTGCCGTTGGTGACGCTGGGCCTCTTTGGCTACAGCCAGGCCGTGATACTGGGCGGCGATCCCACTACCAGCCTGCTTCTCACCGGGGTGGTCGTGATATTCTCCGGCGGCGTGGCCGTGACGCTGACTCTGCTGCTGGTGCGCAACGTCCTGACACCCGTACAAGAGATTGAACAAGTGATGACCGCTGTAGCAGATGGAGACCTGACGGCCCGCGTGCGACCTTACAACAGCGATGAACTGACCGACCTGGGATTACACTTTAACACGATGACAGAAGAACTGGCGGAACAAGAACAAGTCAAAACCGCCTTTGGCCGTTACGTGAGCGCCACTGTGCGCGACGGCATCCTCGGCGGTCGGATCAGACTCGGCGGGGAGCGGCGTGAGCTGACTATCGCCTTTACCGACATCCGAAACTTTACTTCCTGGTGCGAGCGCACGCCTCCTGAACAAGTCATCCGCACCCTCAACGCCTACTACGAGAACCTGGTCCAGATACTCACCGACCACGGGGGCACCGTCACCCGCTACACCGGCGACGGCGTGCTGGTGCTCTTTGGCGCGCCTCTGGATGACCCCGACCACGCCCGTCACGCAGTCGAAGCGGCGTTGGAAGCTCACGAACTGTTGGAAAAGTTTAACGACATTCGACGCACGGCGGGCGCTTTCGAGTTGCGCACCGGCTTTGGCATCCACACCGGGATAGCGGTCGTCGGCAGCATCGGCTGCGAGGCCCGCGCCGAGTACACCCCCATCGGCGACCCGGCCAACGTCGCCAGCCGCATCGAGGGGCTGAACCGCGAGCTAGGCACCTCTGTTCTCATCTCGCACGCCACCTACGAGTGCGTCGCCGATTACGTCATAGTCGGCAAGACCGCCGAGACACCGGTCAAAGGACGCGTCGAGCCGGTGCAGGTGTACGAGATAGTGGGATTGCACACTTGATCGGTCACAGGTTGATGCGCTCAACGCTCTTGCTACTACTGCTACTTTTGTCCGCCTGCGCTGTCCCCACCGCCACGCCAGAGCGGCTCCCTACCCGCGCCGTCACCCCGACTCCCACCTCTTTCCCCATCGCCGCGCAGACTTATTACGAGGAAGGGGTGGCCCGCCAGGAGGCCGGCGACGCCGAGGGCGCGCTCCAATCCTTCACCTGGGCCATTCAACTGGCACCCGATTTGGCGCCGGCCTACGTCGCCCGTGGCGGCCTCTACCTGGCGCAGGGTGAACTACGTCCGGCGCTGGCCGACGCCGACGGCGCGCTGGAGGCCGATCCGACCAGCGCCGCCGCCTACGCCCTGCGCGGCGAAGTGCTGCGCTTGCGGGGGCGCACCAGTACGGCGCTGGAGGCTTTCGATCAGGCTCTGAACCTGGACCCCGCACTAGGGCCGGACACCTTCCGCTCCCGCTGGTTGGCCGCCCGCGCGGCCAATGAAGGCCGTCGCCTGCTGCTGTTGAGCGGGGAATACGCCGACTCCCACCCCCAAGGCCCGCTGCGCTACTACTATAGCGGCTGGGCGCTCATCGAATTAGATAACCCCGGCGCAGCCATCAGCACCCTGATTAAAAGAATCGAGAGTGACCCAGAACCGCCCGCTCTACTCTGGTTCGCGCTGGGTCAGGCCTACGCCGCGAACAACTCGTGGCAAGAGGCGGTCGTCTCTTATGAGACTGCACGTATGCTGGTGCAATCCGGCGATACCAGCCTGGCCGCCCACTCTGACCAGCCCATCGTCACACTCTTTGGCGCGCTGGGGGAGGCTTACCTGGGCGCGGGCCGCTGCGCAGACGCCGAGGCGACGCTAGAGTACGCCCTGGAGGTTGGTGCTCCGGCTGCCGAGTACGGGGCCGCGTTGGAGAAAGCGCGCATCTGCCAGACCCCCACACCCACCGTGACGCCATATTCCACGACGACCCCATCTGTACCAGGAGGCAATCAATGAAACTGCTGATGTTCGCCGCCAGTTACTTTAGCTGGCGACCCTTTGAGCGCATACTGCCGGACGCGCCTGACGCCACCGACGAGATAAAAGTGCAAGATGCCGCCGTCATCTTTACCCAGGTCGAGGCAAAAGACGAGGAATCGCCCAAGATCGTCACCAAAGCGATCAAAAACATCAAATGGCTGGCGCGAAAGCGCGGGTTGCAGCACATCGTTCTCCACTCTTTCACCCATCTGGGCGGCGAGACCGCCGACCCGGCCCTGGCCCTATCGCTGATGGAGGAGATGGCCGACCGGCTGCGGGGAGTGGGCTACCAGGTCTGGCTCCCGCCATTTGGCTGGGTCTGTGAGTGGAACCTGCACGTCTACGGCGAGGGTTTGGCCAAGGTGTTCAAATCACTGTGACATTGCAGCAATTCTCATTATGTCATTGCGAGGAGCGTTTTTTGCGACGAAGCAATCTAAGCAACTGGGAGAGATTGCTTCGCCCCGGGAAAAACGTCCGGGGCTCGCAATGACACCTCAAATTGAGAATTGCTGGTGACATTGACGCCACTTTCACTTGTGTTATACTACAAGCAAGGCAACTACTCAGCCTCTGTCATTGCGAGGGCGTTTTTTGCCCGAAGCAATCTCCAAAATGTCCTAAACAGGGATTGCTTCGTCGCTACGCTCCTCGCAATGACAAAAGCGGCGTTGTTGCACTGTATGCCTGAGTAGTTACCAAGCAAGTTCATTTGAGGAGGCTGATATAATGGTAAGCCAAGACCTACTAGAAATCCTGCGCTGCCCTTACTGCGTCAGTGGCGACACTCGCAAACCCGGCGCTGACCCCGGTCGGCTGGAACTGGTACACGATTGCTGGCTCGTGTGCCAGGAACCAGATTGCGACCGCAAGTACCCCATCCGCGACGACATCCCAGTGATGCTCATCGAAGAAGGGGACAAGTGGGCCGCGGTCGCCGTCGCGGATCTGCCGGTTCCGCCTCCGGCCGAGTAATCCGATGTTTCAGTGGCGGGTGATCCTGCTGGCAGCGCTGGCCGTGCTGTTGATCGCGGCCGGGCTGCTGGTCCTGATCTTGCCCGATTCAGTCGAAGGGCCACCGCTTTACTACTTTGATGAACAGCACGCCGTCCGCGCCCTCGACCTTCTGGGCGTGGTGTTTTTGGCGCTGGGATGCGCTCTGGCCTGGGGGGGCGGCATCCTGTGGCAGCGGCGGATGTATGCTTCCTGACCGGCCTGGGACATACGTGCTGATACTGAATCTCGTCCGTTCCACGACCATCACCGTTGGGCAATTGGGGCGTTTTGACTTTTCCTCCGGCTGGTACGCCTACGTCGGCAGCGCCCGCGGGCCGGGCGGGCTGGCGGCCCGCGTCTCCCACCATCTGCGCTCACCCAAACCTCTGCGCTGGCACGTGGACTATCTGCGAGCCCATGCTCGCCCGGTCGCGGCCTGGTACACCGTCGGCACCCAGGAGCGCGAGTGCGCCTGGGCCAGGGCACTGGCTGAACTCCCTGGTGCTTGTGCCCCCGTCCCCCGCTTTGGCGCATCCGATTGCCGCTGCCCGACTCACCTGCTCTACTTTGCCGCGCCGCCCGACCTGTCGTCCTTCGCCCGCGCCGTGGGTGAATCCATATCAAGAGAGATGTTCAATGTCTGATGCGTTGCAGTTGTTTCTGGATGGTATCGCCGCCAGCGACGACACTCGCACCGAGGAGGCGGCCCTGGCCCTGAGCCGCGAGGGGGACGCTGTACTGCCCCCGTTGCGTGAACTGCTGGCCGCCCCCGACTCTGACCACCGCTGGTGGGCGGTCCGTGGACTGGCCGCAGTTGGCACGCAGGCTGCCCGTGAACTGCTCGTTGCCGCCCTGGATGACCCTGACCCTTATGTGCGCGCCTGCGCCGCACAGGGGCTGGGGGAATTACAGGCCGAGGAGGCCGTGTCCGCGCTGGCGAGCCACCTGGCCGATCCTGACCCTCTCGTCTCCCGCATCGCCGCTGATGGCCTGGCTCGTATCGGCCCGCCGGCCGTCCCGTCTCTCATCATTGCCCTACAAGAGGGAGAGGTGGCGGCCCGTGCAGGCGCCGCCCGCGCTCTGAGCATCATCCAGCCGGAAGAGGCCGTCCCCGCTCTCTGCGCGGCCCTCGATGACCCCAGCGCCATCGTCACCTACTATGCGGAGGAAGCGCTGGAGCGGATGGGGGTGGGGATGGTGTTCTTTCGGCCTTGAGGCTTTTTAGCTTGACAATATCACCATTGAGCCACTTTACCCGTCATTGCGAGGGCGCAAAGCGCCCGAAGCAATCTCCGAACAACGAAATGAGATTGCTTCGCCGCCTTCGGCGGCTCGCAATGACAAATGTGACATTCAAAGTAGCCGCGATTTCCAAATCGCGCCAGCCCCGCAAACTCGGAGATCCTCAAGATTTAACTCTACCGAATCTCCGGCGGGTCAACCACGTTTCTTCAAAAGGAAATTGGGCAACTCGCGCAGTTCCTCACTGCCCAAGATGAACGCCGCCAGCACATAGGTCGCGCCTCCAACCGCCAGCCCGCCCGCGCCGGTCACGAGTAACCCCCCATCGGGCAGCAACCGTTGGAAGCCGACCACCGCCACCCCCATCAGCGCCGCTGCCGCTCCCGTCCGCGCCAGCGATATGCCCAACACCCGGCCCCCTACCTTACCCAATCGCTGCCGCGCCACCAGCAACAAGAACACCACCTGCAATCCGGCCCCCAGCGAGTTGGCGAGGGCGATAGAGCCGTGAGCCAGAGATGGCAGCAGCAGCCACCCCACCCCAGCATTGACCATCAACCCTCCCAGCGCCGCCCAGAACGGCGTCCACATGTCCCGCTGGGCGTAGAACAAGCGGCTGACCACCTCCAACGCGCTGTGGGCCACCAATCCCAGAGCAAAGAACTGGAGCGCCCAGTAGACCCGGTCGGTGGCGGCAGCGTCGAAGGCGCCGCGCTGGAAGAGGAGCGCCGTCAGCGGGCGGCCCAGCACGAGCAAGCCCACCGCCGCTGGCACGGCGAGCGCCAGCACCAGCCGTAGCGCCCAAGAGGCCGTGCTCCGCAGCCCCTCTCGGTCGCCCGCGTTGGCCCGTTCTGCCAGCGTCGGGAAGACGGTTATCCCCAGCGCCGTGCCGATAATCGTCTCCGGGAATTGCATCAGCCGCCAGCCGTACTCGTAGGCCGAGATCGCTCCCGCAGGCAGCTGCGAGCCTAGAAAAGTGGGCAGCACAAAGCTCAAATAAGTCGCGCCCAGCCCCAGCACTCGCGGCCCCATCAGCGTCAACACCGCCCGCAGGTCGGGATGGCGCAGAGTGGGCCACCAGCGAGCGCGATAGTGGATCAGGCCCGGCAGCAGAACCAGAAAGTAAATCACAGCACCAGCCAATCCACCCCAGGCCAGACCGAATATCCCCCAGCGCGGGGCCAGGAGCAACACTCCCGCGATGCGGCCCAGCGTGTAGCAGATCGGGGCGGCGGCGGGGAGCAAAAAGTGTTGGTGCGCCCGGAGAACGCCCATCAGGATGCCGCTGCCGGTGAACATGAGAGTCTGGAGTAACACCAGGCGCATCAACCGCGCCGACAGCGAGATTTGCCCGGCGTCAAACCCAGGAGCGACGGCGCGGACGATCTGGGGAGCGAATACTGCCGCCACCACGCTCGCTCCTGCCACAGTCAGGAGCGCCAGGTTGATCAGCGCCGAGACCAAGCGCCAGACCTGCTCACGGTCGCCCTGGGCAATGCGGGCGGAGAGGATTGGGATGAGGGTGGTCGCCATCGCGCTCCCAGCGACGACGGTGAACAGGCCATCGGGGAGTTCGAAGGCGGCATAGTAGGCATCCAGCGCGGCGGAAGCGCCAAAAGCACGAGAGATGGCAACATCTCGCACGACCCCGAGTAATTTGTCGCCGGCAAAAAAAACAGCGACAAGCAAGGCGGAGCGGGCAATGTGGGAACTGGATGCTGCTTGTTCGTTGCCTGTTGATTGTATAGGAAGAGACATAGCGTAAAAGTCCAAAATTGCAGGTAACGACCCAGGTGCCCGGCACTTTAACACCAGTGCCGGGCATCTTGTGAGCAGTTACCGTGCATCTAGTGATTAGACCGTCCCCAGTATACCATCAATATCATTGAGGTGAAACTCTCAATAGAGTCACCCTGACTTGTCGTAAGGGCGAGACACTGCCTCGCCCCTCCTCGGCGGGGGACACCCGCGCTCCCAGGCAAGACCCACTGCCAGGTGCAAAAATTTGACGCGCACCCTATCTTGACCGCCCCACCCTTTGCCCCCTCCTCAACCTGTGGTAGAATACGCAGACTATGAACACAAATACACGAGAATCATTGCACCCTCTGGGGGTGGTCGGTTGCCTGACAGCCGGGTTTGATCTGGTCGGCCGTTACCCCTGGCTGATCTCATTGCCGGTGCTGCTTGACCTGTTCTTGTGGCTGGGGCCGCGACTTTCGATAGCTCCGCTCTTGAACAGATTTATCGATCTTTTGCAGGTGCAGTCCATCCCCGACGCAGCGATGACCAGCCAGATTGCAGAGGTAGGGCAATTCCTGAGGCAGTTCGGCGAGCAGTTTAACTTGCTTTCGCTCCTCAGTTCGCTCCCGTTACTGGACGTGCCCAGCCTGCTGGCCCGTCACGCGCCAGAAGGAGTATCGCCGTTGGGCGAGCCGCACGTACTCGTGGTCACGAGCGTGCTAATGATGATAGTGTGGGCAGTAGCACTGGCACTCGTCGGTTTGGTGTTTGGTTTCCTGTACCTGAATGGTCTAGCCAATCGGGTGCGTGACACACATCTCCCCGCCAAACAAGGCCCTGCCCAGGGAAGCAAGGCCAAAGAGCCGGAGCAGACAGTAGAAGCGAGGAGCGGGATGTGGAAATTTGTGCGCGTCTTTCTGTTCGCCGCCGGCTTACTCGTGGCTGGAATGGTGACCATTCCCCCGTTGGTGCTGGCAGTCGGGATAGTCGAGACGATTGCCCCCGGAACGGGCTTTTGGCTCTTGATGTTCAGCATGGGGCTGATCGTTTATCTCGCTATGCAATTGCTGTTTGTCATCCCCGGCGTGATGGTGGGCGAGCGCGGGTTATGGCGGGCTACTTGGGAGAGCATCGGGCTGATACGCATGCAGTCGTTCCCTGTGATGGGATTAATTGTGCTGGTGATGATAATTCACGGTGGATTGACCTACATCTGGCTGCTTCCGTCCGCCGACTCCTGGACGCTGCTGATCGGCATCGTGGGGCATAGCTGTATCGCCACAGGGCTGATGGCGGCGGGTTTTGTATTCTACCAAGAGCGGGTCGGGCAACTAACAGAAGCAATTCGAGTTGCGGCAAAGAGTGGAGTGAAGAATGGCAAAGAAAGACCAAGCAGTTAATGGAGTTGAGCAATACGGCGCTGCGGACGTGCATGTGTTGGAGGGACTGGAGGCGGTTCGTCGCCGGCCTGGCATGTACGTTGGTGGCACGGACATCAAGGCGCTGCACCACCTGGTCTACGAAGTGGTGGATAATTCGGTGGACGAGGCCCTGGCTGGGGTCTGTGATAAGATCGAGATCACCATCCACCCCGATTCCAGCGTGACGGTGGCGGATAATGGACGCGGTATCCCCACGGCTCCACATCCAGAGAAGAAAATCTCGACCCTGGAACTGGTCATGACGGTTCTTCACTCTGGGGCCAAGTTCGGCGGCGGCGGCTACAAGGTCTCTGGCGGGCTGCACGGCGTGGGCGTCTCGGCGGTCAACGCCCTGTCCGAGTGGCTGGAGGTCACTGTGAACGACCCTCGCGATGGACGGCAGCACTTTCAACGTTACGAGCGGGGCGTGCCGGTTACGCCGGTGAAGGATGTGCGCAAGGCAAAAGGTCAAGGCACCCACATCACGTTTCGGTTCGACCCTACCCTGTTCAAGGACGTAGACTTTCGTTTCGACACACTGGCGCAGCGCATGCGGGAGATGGCCTTTGTCACGCGGGGTGTCACCATTCGACTGGTGGATGAGCGGGCGCAACCTTTCCCCCACCAGATTACATTTTACTTCGAGGGCGGCATCGAATCCTTCGTCCGCTATCTCAACCGCAACCGGGAGGCCATGCACAACGTGGTGTACGCCGAGCAGCAATTGAACGGCCTGGGGGTTGAAGTGGCGATGCAGTACACCGATGCCTACGCCGAATCACTGTACTCGTTCGCCAACACCATCCACACTGTTGACGGCGGCACGCACCTCACCGGTTTGCGCTCTGGCCTGACCCGCACGATCAACGACTATGCCCGCAAGACAGGATTGCTCAAGGAGAAGGACTCGAACTTTTCCGGTGACGATGTGCGCGAGGGACTGACTGCCATCGTCAGCATCAAGCACCCCGACCCCCAATTCGAGAGCCAGACCAAGGTAAAGCTGATGAACGCCGAAGTCAAGGCAGCGGTGGAATCGGTGGTGACGACGGCGATGGCCGAGTTCCTGGAACGGAATTCACGGGCAGCGCGGCGCATCATCGAAAAGTGCCTCACCTCATCCCGGGCGCGGGTGGCGGCGCGCAAAGCGCGCGACCTGGTGATCCGCAAGAGCGCGCTGGAGAGCCTGACCCTGCCCGGCAAGCTGGCCGACTGCTCCGAGCGCGACTCTAACAAAACCGAGGTGTTCATCGTAGAGGGCGATAGTGCCGGCGGGTCAGCCAAGCAAGGCCGCGACCGACATTTCCAGGCCATCCTGCCGCTGCGGGGCAAGATTCTCAACACTGAACGGGCACGCCTGAACAAAATTCTGAACAACAAAGAAGTGCAGGCGCTCATCTCGGCCCTGGG
>QMOE01000044.1 GCA_003648125.1 Chloroflexota bacterium | reverse complement strand
GACAATACCTTCTTCGACGACTTCACCGCCGCACTGTTCCTGCCACATACAGAAATGAGCCAGTTCCCGTCGGTGGTGGCGTTATTGGAGGAGCGGGGAAGTTGAACCACGTGGTTCTAATAGGAAAAATCAATGACAACAACAATCGCAGTGGCCGGTAAAGGCGGCACCGGCAAGACAACAATCGCCGCCCTCATCATCCGCTACCTGATTGAGGAACAGACCGGCCCCATCCTGGCGATTGACGCCGACCCGGCCACCAATCTCAATATGGTGCTGGGGATGGAGATGGGGGCGACGGTCGGCGGCATCCGCGAGGACATGCTGACCATGGTGCAATCCAGCGGCGCGCTGGCTGGCTCGATGCCCGGCGGGACGAGCAAGCAAGAATATCTGGATTACCAGGTGCAAATGGCGATAGAGGAGGGAGAGCGAGTAGATCTGCTGGCGATGGGCCGCCCGGAAGGCCCTGGCTGCTATTGCGCCGCCAACCAGATGCTGCGGGTGATCGTGGACCGCTTGAACAAGCATTACGACTATGTAGTAATTGACAACGAGGCCGGGATGGAACATCTCAGCCGCCGTACCACCCGCGACGTGGATACCTTGTTGCTGGTGACTGACCCCACGCAACGGGGGATCGTCACAGCCCAGCGCATGGCAGAGATGGTGCCCGGACTGGAAATCGGCGTGGGCCACACCTACCTGATCGTCAACCGGCTGCGGGGAGAGATGCCCGATCCGTTGGCCCAGGCCATTGAACAAACCGGGCTGAAATTGATCGGCACAGTGCCGGAAGATGCAGCGATGGCCGAATTCGAGTTCACCGGCCGGCCGCTGATAGAGCTTCCGGCAGAGACGAGCGTCTACCAGGCAGTGCACGAGATTGCAGGACAGGTAACGAATAACCATTGATTGCTGCTAATAGATAATCTGAAGGAGGCATTTCAAATGTACATCATTGGTGAGAACATCCACATCATTGCGCCCAAGATTAAAAAGGGCATTGCGGAACGAGATAGCAAGTTCTTCCAAGACCTGGCGGTGCGCATGGTAGATGCCGGCGCGAGCGCGGTAGACCTCAACATCGGCCCCCAAAAGAAACACGGGCACGAGATTCTGCCCTGGCTGGTCGAGACCATCGAGGCGGTAGTGGACGTGCCGCTGGTCTTTGACACCACCAACCTGGGAGCCATCGAGGCGGCCTGCGAGACGGTGACCAAAGCACAGCCCATCATCAACTCTACCGATGCGCGAGCGGAACGACTGGCGAGCGTGCCGGCCGTGGCAAAGAAATTTGGCACGCGGCTGGTCGCGCTGACCATGGCCGAGGGCATGATCCCGGTCGGGGCAGACGAGCGAGTGGGCATCGCACTGGAAACCCTGATCCCCCACATACTAGAGATTGATTTTCCCATCACCGACCTGATCATTGACCCGCTGGTGCTGACCGTCTCCGGCTGCCAGGAATACTGCCCAGAGTGCATCGAGGCGGTACGCACACTCAAGTTCGCCTGGGACCCGCCCCCGCTGACCAACGGCGGCCTCTCTAACGTCTCCAACGCCGTCCCCAACAAGATGCGCCCGCTGCTCAACCAGACCTACATGGTAATGTTGATGGGCGCCGGTTTGGACATGGTCATCGCTGACCCCTTCGACAAAGAACTAATGGAGTGGATCCGCGTGGTCGAGGAGCGGGACGAGAGCACAGCACTCAACAAACTGCTGCTCAAGCTGCACGACCGGGTGGAAGCAATGGAAGAATTGCAGCCCGAAGACGTGGACATGTCTGACCCACAGCAAGAGAACATCTGGAAGACGGTGCAGATACTCTTGAACAAAATCATCTACACCGACTCGTACCTGCGCGTGTGAGCCAGAAACCAGGTTTCTCGAAAGGAGAATTATGACAGCACAACTGATTGACGGTAAAGCAATCGCGGCTCAGATATATGAGGAAATCCAGGCCGAAGTGGCCGAGTTGAAGGAAAAACACGGCGTCACGCCCGGCCTGGCGACGATACTGGTGGGCGAGAACCCCGCCTCGCAGTCCTACGTCCGCTCCAAGCAAAAGACGTGTACCAAGTGTGGCTTTTACTCCATCGGCGAGAACATGGACGAAAACGTGTCACAGGAAGAGGTCGAGGCCCTGGTACAACAACTGAACGCCAACCCCGAAATTCACGGCATCCTGGTACAACTCCCGCTGCCCAAGCACCTGGACGAAGAAAAGATATTGGGCATGATCAGCCTGGAAAAAGACGTGGACGGCTTCCACCCGCTCAACATCGGGCGGCTCTCAATGAAGGGGCGCAAGCCCTGGTTCGTGCCCTGCACGCCCGCCGGATGCGTCGAATTGCTCGTCCGCTCCGGCGTCGAGATCGAGGGCAAGGAAGCAGTGATCCTGGGCCGCAGCAACATCGTAGGGCTGCCGGTCTCGATGCTGCTCTTGCACCGCAATGCCACCATCACCATCTGCCACTCGCACACGCATGACCTGCCCGGCACCTGCCGCCGCGCCGACATTCTCATCGCCGCCGTGGGCCGGCCCGAGATGGTCAAGGCGGACTGGGTCAAGCCGGGCGCGGCCGTGATTGACGTGGGCATCAACCGCGTCGAGGACGCCACCCGCAAGCGCGGCTATCGCCTGGTGGGCGACGTGGATTTCGACTCGGTGAACCAGGTGGCCGGATACTTGACCCCCGTACCGGGCGGGGTTGGCCCGATGACCATCGCCATGCTGATGTGGAATACGCTCGCCGGAGCCAAGCGCGCCGCCGGGTTGATTGAATGAGGAACAAACCTCAAGGGTCTCAGGAGACGGTATGCGAACCCAACTCTCGATTGACAAAGTGCGCGGCCCTTTCGTAACCAATGTGGAAGAGATCAGCGGCCAGGACTTGCTGGATTGTAACCAATGCGGCAAATGCAGCGCCGGATGCCCAGTCGTGGAAGCAATGGACATTCTGCCCAGCCAGGTCATCCGCATGGCGCAACTAGGGATGGAGCAAGTGCTGGCGAGCAACACCATCTGGATTTGCGCCTCATGCCTGACCTGCGTCACCCGCTGCCCCAAAGGAGTGGACCTGCCCCGGCTGATGGAGGCATTGCGCCAAATATCGCTGCGCGAGGGAGTATCGAAACTTGATTTAGGCGCGCTTCCCCCCGATCTGGTCAAGGCCGTGCCCCAACTCGCCATCGTCGGCGGGTTCAGGAAATACATAAAATAGAGGTAACTGCTCAGGCATAGCCGCAAGTTTTCAAGGTGCCCGGCACTTGCACGATTACTCTCGAAAATAGCTCTTTCGATGGCAATCAGACGCCATTTTCATCAAAATCGGCACACACACACAAGTGCCGGGCACCTGAGCAGCTACAAATAGAAAAGACCGGCTTGATCGCCCCTATAAATTCTTGGAGATATTGATGGGTATACCCTACTTTCCAGGTTGCACGCTTTCCACGACGGCCAAAAACTATGACACATCCGGACGGGCGGTGGCAAAGGCTCTAGGGATGGAGCTAGAGGAACTCGCCGAGTGGCAGTGCTGCGGGGCCACCTTCCCCCTGGTGCTAGATGACTCGATGGCGCTGATCGCCCCGACACGGATACTCTACCAGGCCCAGCAGGCCGGCGAGCGCGTGACGACACTGTGCGCCATCTGCTTCAACGTCCTGCGTCGCTCCCAGGCGTTGCTGGACCGCGATCCAGAGATGCTCGACCGCATCAAGTGGTTCACCGAGCAGGAATACAGTGGCGTCGAGGTGACACACTTTTTGGGAATCCTGCGGGACGACCTGGGCTGGGACAACCTGTCCAAACTCGTCGTACGCCCGCTCAAGGGGCTGCGAGTGGCCCCTTACTATGGCTGTCTGCTCCTCCGCCCACACGACGAGGTCGGTCTGGACGACCCCGAAAGCCCGACCATCATGCACGATCTGGTGCGGGCGCTGGGAGCAAAAGTGGTTGACTTTCCATACAACATCGAGTGCTGTGGCTCCTATCTGACGGTCAAAGAACCACAGGTCTCCGAGACGATGTCGCGCGACATCGTCTCTTCGGCGCGGGAGCACGGCGCACAGGTCATCATCACCGCCTGCCCGCTCTGCCAGTTCAACCTGGATTACCCCCAGCGGGAGACCGAGTCCGGCCAGACGGGCAACGAGATACCCGTGCTCTATTTCACCCAACTGCTGGCTATCGCGCTAGGCCTGCCGGAGGAGACGTGGGGGTTGGAAGACAACTACATCGGCCTGGACGTAGCAGCGATAGAGGAATAGGGCCATGATCGAACGAGCACTGGTGATCGGCGCCGGAATCAGCGGCATGCAGGCCGCGCTGGACATCGCGGACAGCGGCTACCAAGTCCTCCTGGTCGAGAAGGAACCGACTATCGGCGGACACATGGCGCAACTCTCCGAGACTTTTCCCACACTGGACTGCGCCTCGTGCATCCTGACCCCTCGCATGGTCGAGGTTGGGCAACATGCCAACATCCGCCGGCTCCTGCTCAGTGAAGTCACCGCCGTCGAGGGAGAGGTGGGCAACTTTCAGGTCAAGATACTCCGCCACCCCCGCTACGTCATCGAGGATAAATGCATCGCCTGTGGCGCTTGCGCCAAAGTTTGCCCGGTCAAGGTACCCAGCGAGTTCGAGTGCGGACTATCCGAGCGCAGCGCGATCTATATGCCTTTTCCACAAGCCGTGCCAGCGATCTACCATCTCGACCGGGACGTTTGCGAGGAGTGTGGAAAATGTGCGGAAAAATGCCCGGCCCAGGCCATCGACTATGACATGCAACCCAAGACCCTAGAAATCGGAGTGGGCGCCATCATCGTCGCCACGGGCTATGAGCTTTACGACGGCGAAGCGGCGCAAGCCTACGGCTACGGATCGTACCCCGACGTGCTGAATGGGTTAGAGTTCGAGCGACTGCTCTCCGCCTCCGGCCCGACCGGCGGCGAGGTGCTTCGCCCTTCCGACGGTACGGTGCCTAAAGAACTGGTCTTTATCCAGTGCGTCGGCTCTCGCAATCCCGAACACGGTATGCCCTACTGCTCCAAGATCTGCTGCATGTACACCGCCAAACACGCCATCCTCTACAAGCACCGCGTCCACGATGGACAGGTCTATTCATTTTATATGGACGTGCGGGCCGGCGGCAAGGGGTACGAGGAATTTGTCACGCGCGCGATGGAGGAAAACCACCTGCTCTACATCCGTGGGCGCGTCTCCAAGGTCTTTCCGCAAGATGGCAAGCTCATGGTGTGGGGCGCGGACACGCTGACCGGTCAAAAGGTCGAGATCGCCGCCGATATGGTGGTATTGGCGACGGCGATCGTGCCCTCGGCAGGCGCGCGCCAGGTAGCGGAGATGTTGGGTATCGAGGTGGACGAGTTCGGATTTTACGTCCCCTCGAACGAGGAGATGACGCCAATCGAGAGCCGAGTGCCAGGGATTTTCTTGGCCGGTACAGGCCTGGGGCCGCGCGACATCCCGGAGACGGTGGCCCAGGCCTCCGGCGCGGCGGCCAAAGCGCTGGCTTTGTTCGGAGCGGCAAAGGCGGGCGTGCAATGAGACCCAAACTCTTTATCCCCGGCCCGTGCGAGGTGGACGAGACCGTGCTGGCGGCGATGGCTCAACCAACGCCCAAGCACTATGGCCTCGAGTGGCTCCAAGTCCACCACGAGGTGCTGGGACTGCTCAAGCGAGTGTTCCAAACCCAAAACGATCTGTTTATGGTCCCGGGAGCGGGGTCGACCGCGCTGGATATGGCTTTGGGCAGCCTGCTGGCCCCCGGCGACACAGTCATCATCGGCAACAACGGCTTTTTTGGCAATCGCATGGGAGCCATAGCCTCAGCCTGCGGCCTGAGACCAATTTTCTTCACCGCGTCCCAGGGGCAGCCTTTGAACCCCGACGACCTGCGGCGAGTCCTGGCCCAAGAGCCAGAAGCGCGAGCAGTGGCGGTGGTCCACCACGAGACCTCCACCACGGTGCTCAATCCGCTGCAAGAACTGGCGCAAGCGACCCACGAGGCCGGGCTGCCCATCATCGTGGACGGCATAGCCTCCCTGGGCGGCGTGAACCTGCCGGTGGACGAGTGGGGCATTGACATCTGCGCGACGGTGGCGAACAAGTGCCTGGAATGTCCGCCGGGGCTGACCTTTATCTCTGTCAGTCCCAAAGCCTGGGAGTGGATAGACCAGAGCGATAACCAAACCCACGGCTGGTACCTCAATCTGCGGACGTGGCGCAAGTACGCCGCCGAATGGGGAGATTGGCACCCCACCCCGGTGACAATGCCCACTAACAACATACTGGGGCTGCGGGTGAGTCTACGGCGAATCCTGGACGGCGGATTAGAAACCCACTTTGCCCGTTACCACCGGGCGGCCCAGGCGGTGCGGCGCGGGCTGGAGGCCGTGGGATTCGAGATGCTGATCGAGGAAGAGTTTGCCTCCCCCATTGCCACCGCTATCAAAGCCCGCCCCGAGTTTGGGGTGGGCAGATTGATTGGGTACCTGGCCCAGGACAAGGGCATCCTCGTCTCGGGCGGGATCGAGTCGCTGCGGGGCAAAATCTTCCGCGTGGGCCACATGGGCAAGGCGGCCACCCCACCCTATCTGATGGAATTTCTCTTTGCCGTGGAGACGTTCTTGCGCCAGAAGGGATTCGATGTCCCTGTGGGGGCCAGCCTCGTCGGCCTGACAGAGGAGCGGGAAAGCAAATGAGCCATAACCATCTGATCGGGAGAGCGCAAGATCCAAAGTGGGGCAATGTAGCCGAGGTTTCCATACCTCGCGGCCTGGAAAGGATTCCGTGAACACTCGTTTTACTTTCACCCCTGCCATCGTGCGGGATCTGATGGAGATTGAGGCCGCTCGTCAGACGGTGCGCCTGACCGTGCTGCCGCCGCAAGTGGCCGAGCGACTGCGCCAACGGGCGCGCGTCCGCTCTATGCACTATTCCACCCGGATTGAGGGGAACCGGCTGACACTAGTCGAGGCCGAGCAAGCGGTATTGGAGGAACGGCATTTCCCTGGCCGCGAGCGGGACGTGAACCAAGTGCAAAATTATTACCGCGCACTCCAGCGCGTGGAGGAATGGGCCGAGCAGCAATCGCCCATCACTGAGACGTTGATCCGCCGGTTGCACGCACTCATATTCAGCGGGCCGCGCGCCAGACCCACCGCCTACCGCGAAGGTCAAAATGTCATCCGCGATTCCGCCACCGGCGAGATAGTCTACATGCCACCAGAGGCAAAAGATGTACCTGGCCTGATGCGCGACATGGTCGCCTGGCTCGCCCAAACTGAGCGTGAAGAGTTGCCCACACCGGTGGTTGCCGGGCTGGCGCACTACCAATTCATCACCATCCATCCGTTCTACGATGGTAACGGGCGCGCCGCCCGCGCGTTGGCGACGCTCATCCTATACCGGCGCGGATATGACCTGGGCCATTTCTACAGCCTGGAAGAGGTCTATGCTCAACTCCTACCAGCTTATTACGTCGCATTGCAGACGCATCCGCATCACAATTATTACGAGGGCCGCGCCGAAGCCGACCTCACCGGTTGGGTGGCTTACTTTATCCACAGCATGGCTACCACTTTCCGCGGCGTGGCCGACGAGGTACATGCTCAGGCCAACTCGCCCGCCACGCCGGAGCCGCCTGATTTGCACCATCTGGACCGGCGGGCGCGATTGGCGCTGGGGCTTTTCACCCACCAGGAAACCGTCACCACTGCCGAGATCGCTCGCGCACTGGGGCTTGCTCCACGCACCGTGCGGAGTCTGATACCCGGATGGCTGGCCGACGGCTGGCTGGAGGTATCAGACCCGGCGCGCAAAACACGCCGCTGCGGAATATCGGCAGTTTGTCGGCGCAATAACGGCTGGCAAACAGCATATTACGGGATCAGGTATGGTTAACATAACCAAATCTGGAGGAAAAATCAAGTGAGCCGGATTGGAGTATTCGTCTGTCACTGTGGAATAAATATCGCCGGCACGGTGGACGTGAAGCGAGTAGCCAAAGAAATTCGCCAGCACCCGGACGTCGTCTACTCCAAGGATTACAGGTACATGTGCTCCGAGCCGGGGCAGCGACTGCTCAAGGACGCCATTCAGAAACACAACCTGGACGGAGTGATCGTCGCGGCCTGTTCTCCTGCGATGCACGAGAAAACCTTCCGCGGAGCTTCAGCGTCGGTGGGGCTGAATCCCTACCGCTGCGAGGTCGCCAACATCCGCGAGCAGTGCTCCTGGGTTCACGAGCAGGAACCTGAGCGAGCCACCGAGAAAGCCCTCGATATCGCGCGCACCCTCGTGGAGAGAGTCGTGCGGGACGAGGAACTGGAACCATCTAGCCTGCCACTGACGAAACGGGCATTGATCATCGGCGGAGGGGTCGCCGGGATGCAGGCCGCGCTCGATGTCGCCAGCGCCGGCTATCCGGTCGTGCTGGTCGAGCGGGATGATCATCTGGGCGGCAAGATGGCCCAACTCAGCGGCACCTATCTCAACTTTACAGCCGCACCTGACCTCTTGCAGCGCCGAGTCGAGCAAATCCTCAACCATCCCCGCATCCAAGTGTTGACCAATGCGCAAGTGGCGCAGGTCGAGGGGTACGTGGGAAATTTCGATATCACGGTAAAGCAGGAGGATACAAAGGCCCGCGTGTTCGATATCGGCGCTATCGTGGTGGCGACCGGCTGGTCGCCCTATCCTCTGAAACGGCTGCCCGAGTACGGTGGGGGGCAAATTCCAGACGTGGTGGATGGGCTGACTTTTGAGAAAATGCTGCAAGACGGCGCAGTGCCTCGCCGGCCCTCCGACGGGCGCGTACCCCGCGAGATGGTGTTCGTCCAATGCGCCGGCTCCCGTGACCCAGAGCACGGCGTGCCCTACTGCTCCAAAATCTGCTGTATGTACGTCCCCAAGCAAGCGATGATGTTCAAAGAGCGCGTGCCGGAGGGACAGGCCTACGTCTTTTACATTGACATTCGCTCGGCGGGCAAGGGATACGACGAGTACGTCCAGCAAGCGATGGAGGAGTATGACGTCCTCTACCTGCGGGGCAAGGTGAGCAAGATTTTCCAGAATGGGGGCAAGACAATCGTCTGGGGCGCCGATACATTGAGCGGTCAGTCGGTGCAAGTGGCCGCCGACCTGGTCGTGCTGGCAACGCCGATGACACCCGATCCACACGCTACGGAACTGGCCCAGACCCTGCGGGTCGGCGTGGGCAAGGACGGATTTTTCAGCGAAGCACACCCCAAGCTGCGCCCGGTCGAAAGCCTGACGGCGGGAATGTTCCTGGCCGGAGGGACACAAGGGCCAAAAGACATCCCAGAAGCAGTGTCGCAGGCCTCGGGCGCGGCGGCCAAAGTGCTGCAACTGTTCTCGCAGGACGAGATGATTCAAGAGCCGACCGTGGCTTATGTCATCGAGGAGATATGCTCCGGGTGTGGAGTGTGCGTCGAGGCCTGCCCCTACGACGCGCGGGCGATTGACCCGCTGCGCGGTGTCGCCACGGTCAACGCGGCGCTGTGCCAGAACTGCGGAGCCTGCGTGGTGGCCTGTCCCAACAAAGCCAGCCAGATCTATAACTGGACGCCAGAGCAGATTTTAGCGATGGCTGATATTTTGATGGACTGACTATGTAGCCACATTCACTACCGGACACTTTTTCAAAGAGGCCAAAATCAGTTACGCAGAGAGCGCAGAGAAGGCACAGAGATACACTGAGATGTTGAAATTTGGATGATCTAACAAAAGAGTCGCTTCGTACTAGCAGATTCCTTCAAAGAATCTCTG
>QMOE01000043.1 GCA_003648125.1 Chloroflexota bacterium | reverse complement strand
GATGGGCGCCAGGAGGCCGCGCCGAGTGTGACGGAAGAAACACCGGCGCCGGTCGAGGCCGTGCCTGCCGCGGTCGAGGTTCCCGACTGGCTCCAAGAGGCCGCGCCGAGCGTGGCGGAAGAAACACCGTCGCCGGTCGAGCCTGTGCCTGCCCCGGTCGAGGTTCCCGATTGGCTCCAAGAGGCCGCGCCGAGTGTGGCGGAAGAAACACCGTCGCCGGTCGAGCCTGTGCCTGCTTTGGTCGAGGTTCCCGACTGGCTCCAAGAGGCCGTGCCGGGTGTGGCGGAAGAAACACCGCCGGTTTCTCCACTGGTGGGAGTTTCATCAAGCCAGGTCTCTGAGGTTCCCGACTGGCTGACCGAGCTTGAGCCAGAGCCAGCTCTTTCTTCTGGCTCAACTGCTCCTGTTTTTGAGGGTCCCCTGCCGCCGGAACCGGAAATTGAGGCCGCCCAAACGGCAGGACTGGTGCGGGCAGAGGTTCCCTCCTGGCTAGAGGACATGCGCCTGCATGGAGAAGCGGGCGCGGCCGCCGTGGAAGAGCCAGAAGAAACCGAGGGATTGCTGGAAGGACTGCGTGGCGTCCTTCCTCTGGCCTCAGTTATTGAGATGCCCGCCGCCCGCGAACGAGCATTGCCTGCCCAAGCCAGCGAGGTGAGCCTGACACGAGCACAACTTTTCCAAAGTCTGCTCTCTCGACCGCCCCAGACGCCCCAACCGGAAACGCTCAAGGCAAGCGTATCTGTAAGCGAGTGGCTCCAGCGGTTTGTGGTTGGTCTCGTGCTCCTCTTATCCGTGTTAGCGATATTGGCCTGGCAACCTTTGATGGACAATGAAGCGCCGCTCTTGACACGTCCCGGTCAACTTGAAGAAGCGGGAAAAGATTTGTACAATACCATCGAAAGCGTAAATGCGGAGGAGCATGTTCTGATTGCCTTCGAGTACGGGCCGTCTGAGGCAGACGAACTCGATATTGTGGCTCAGTCTATCTTGCGGCACTTGGTTTGCCGGGGAGCGACCATTTCCATCGTCAGCACGCGGCCAGAGGGGTTGACGATTGGGACGCGGGTGTGGAACGAAACGTGGGAAGAGGTGTCGCTCAGCGCCGCGCCGGAGGAAGAATTCGGCCAATACTATGAACCAGACACGCACTACCGGCCCGGTGACGCCACCGGCGTCTCGCAATTACTCGCCAATGCAGAGGCCATCACGGATACGCACTCCAGTTTGATCCTCGTGCTGACCGCTCAGCCCGCGCCATTGCGCTGGTGGATTGAGCAGGCACAAGCACGCGGTAAAACGGTTGTGGCAGGCGTGAGCGCAGCGGCCGAGATCGCTGCCAGCCCATATCTGGATGCCAGCACCGGGCAGTTGAGCGGGGCGATCAGTGGATTGCGCGGAGCAGCTGCCTATGAAAACTATCGCGGCATAGATGATGGACAAAGCGCCAAACGGCTAAACGCCCTGGCAGCCGGGCACGCGGCCGTCGTCGTTTTGATGTTTGTCGGTGCGGTCATTTATACTTTTGTCCGCCCGCGCAGGGAGAAACGGTAATGGAGATCATTGAGGCCATAAGCGTGCCGCTGGGCGTGGTGCTGACGGGCCTAATCCTGACCTATCTCTTGTTCGGCGATAACCCGGCCTATAAACTGGCGTTGCACATCTTTATCGGTGCGCTGGTAGGCTACTCGTTCGGCATCGTGGTTCAAGAGATCGCTGTCACTCTGTTGCGTGACCTGCCCCAAGAGCACCTCTTGCTGGTTCCTTTGCTAATGGGGCTGTGGCTGCTCGCATTTAAGAGCGCCCCCAGATTGTCCTACATAGGCAACTTTGCCATGGCCTACCTGGTAGGGGTCGGAACTGCGGTAGCCTTGGGTGGCGCATTGCTCGGTACCCTCGTCCCGCAGGTCGTGGCGACAGCCAGCGCCTTGAGCCGCAATTCCATCCTCGATGGGCTGCTGATCATCCTGGGCACGGTTTGCACCTTGATGGCCTTTAACTTTGCCGTACCGAAGCGAGGAGGGGCAGCCGGAGCCTGGGCATGGGTGGTTGGGCCTATGGCCTGGATAGGACGTGTTTTTTTGATCTTTGCCTTTGGAGTTGCCTTTGCCGGAGCACTGACGACTTTTCTCTCGATTCTCATCGGTCGCATACAGTATATCATTGTCCCGCTCGTCAACTTACTGGGTAGGTAGCAGAGACTAACGATGACGTACGAGCAACAAATCGGCTCAATCCTCCTGGCTGATTGCGGCACGGCGATGACCAAGGTCGTGCTGCTCAATCGGGTCGGAGAGCAATACCGCTTCGTAGCGTGTGGGGAAGCACCCACGACGGCGGAAGCCCCCTGGTTCGACGTGTCAGCCGGTATCATCCACGCCGCCGAGGAGATATCCGCCGTCACAGGCTGGAGCTTTTTCGATGGGGGCGGCAATCTGATCTGCCCCGAACTCGTGAACCGCCAGGGAGTAGATGCGTTTGCCGCGACCACAAGTGCCAGCCAGCCATTGCAAGTCGTGGTGGGTGGCCTGGTGCAAGACATGAGCGTCGCCGCTGCCGAACGGGCAGCCGCCGGTACGTACTCTCTGGTAAAGGCGATCCTATCCAGTGAGAGCCGGGGGGTTTTGAAAGAAGAGGACATCGTACATATTATTCACGATGCCGCGCCCGACGCAATCTGCATCGCCGGCGGGGTAGAGGGTGGCGCGGTGATGCCGGTGTTGGAATTGGTGAAGATATGCTCCCTGGCCTGTGCGTTGATTGACCCAGAATCGCGTCCTGCTTTACTCTATGCCGGTAATTCTCAATTGCGGCAAAGAATAGTGAAAATTGTGGGAGACCGGGCCAGTTTGCGCGCCGTCGAAAACGTGCATCCTTCCCTGGCGGAGGAGAATCTGCTCAACGCTCAGACAGAGCTGGACGCGCTCTATCTGAAAAAGATGGGGACGCTGCCTGGCATCGAAACGGTGAGCGATTGGAGCCTCACCCCCCTCGCTCCCACTGCCCGCGCTTTCGGGCGGTTGACGGAATACCTGTGGCACCTGGGCGACCCATCGAAGGGCGTCTTGGGGATAGACGTGGGGGCTGCCAATACAACAATGGCCGCCGTCTTTGACAAGCAATTGTTCCTGACCGTGCGCAGCGGTTTAGGCGTCGCCTTTGGTGGGGAGCAGTTGTTACAGAGGCAAGGCGTCGAGAGCATCACCCGTTGGTTGCCTGAGCCGATGAGCGACGAGGAAGCGCACGAGTTGTTGATCAACAAAGAAATGCGCCCAACCAGCATCCCGCAGGTGCAGCGCGAGTTATGGCTAGAGCAGGCGCTGGCCCGCGAAGCGATCCGCACGACGCTGGGAGTAGCCCGTCCGGGCTGGAAGGCCGGTGCTGCGCAGCCCTACCCGCACCTGCTGCCGCTGTGTGACACTATCCTGGTCAGTGGAGGGGTATTGGCACACGCTCCGCGTCCCGGACAGGCGGCTCTGATCGTGCTGGATGCCTTACAGCCCACCGGCGTCACCACGCTGGTGCTGGATGAATACGGGTTGGCTCCGCTCTTGGGGAGTGTGGCAGCGATCAAGCCACTGGCGGCGGTGGATGTTTTAGACAGCGGCGGCTTTGTCAATCTGGCGACCGTGGTCACGCCGGTCGCAGGGCACGCCCGGCGCGGCGACACCATTCTCAAGATACGTATGACGTATGATGACGGCAGTTCATTCAGCGTAGAGGTGCACTATGGCGATCTGGAGGTGCTGCCTCTACTGCCCGGTCAGCAAGCGACGCTGGAACTGCATCCATTGCGCCGCTTCGATGTGGGCCTCGGCGGACCGGGCAAAGGCGGCAAGCGGCACGTGAACGGCGGGCTGGCTGGGCTGATCATTGACGCCCGCGGCCGCCCGCTGCGAATCTCCGGCAAGCCAGAGCGACGACAGACACAGATGCAACAATGGCGTTGGGATGTGGGTGGATGAACAGAGCACGGTCTCGCTAATTGATGAGGATGTGTTTCATCTCGGTTGGAGGTAGTCGCGGTTTCCATACCGCGCGCTATGGAAAGCGCGGCTACTCAACTCATTTGAAATGCACCCAATTGCTAACGGTTAGCTATTATGTATTATCTTTTTGAAACTCGGCTTACTCCCTTGACCACCGTGCGCCGGCAGCGGATACTGCCTGCGCCGGGCGAGGTATTGGTACGTGCTGGTCAGCGCGTCGAGCCGACGCAGGCAGTAGCGCAAACGCACCTGCCTGACGATTTTCGTATCCTGCCGCTGGCGCACCTGCTGGGAGTCCCACCCTCGCGGGTCAAACGTTACCTGAGTGTAGGCCCAGGCGATACGGTGCAAGAAGGACAAACAGTCGCCAAGCGGTTTGGCCACTTGGTCAAATCACCCATAAATGGCGTAGTGACGGCCAGCGGCAGCGGACGTATGCTGATAGAAGCGCAGCTCATCTTGTTCGAGTTGTACGCTTATATCCCCGGCACGATCAGCGACGTGCTAGAGAATTACGGAGTGATCATTGAGACGACGGGGGCCGTTGTTCAGGGAGCATGGGGGGCCGGCAACGAGAGTTTTGGCGTGCTCAAGTGCCTGACGCATGATCCAGACGAGCCACTGCACGCTAAATCCATTGACCCTTCGTGCCACGGGACGATCATCATCGGTGGGTCAGGATTAGATAGCACAGTGCTTGAGGCAGCTCAGGAACTACAAGTACGGGGAATAGTGACCGGGGGGGTACCGCCCGAGTTGATCCCGCAGGTGAAGCAGTTGACCTTCCCCGTCGTCGTCACCGAGGGCATCGGAACAGCGCCTATGTCAACACCTATCTTTCATCTGCTGGCGACGAACGATGGGCGAGAGGCCGCTATCAGTGGGAAAGTCCAGCTTCGCTGGGACGTGGTGCGCCCAGAGGTCATCATTCCCTTGCCTGCCGACGCATCGGTGCCGGCTCAAGCACAACCACCCGGCTCACCGCTGACCGTGGGGACGCTGGTGCGGGCGGTACGTGCGCCCTACGCAGGTAAATCCGGCCGGGTGGTGAAACTCCCTGCCCGCGCCCGTCTCATAGATACAGGGGCCAAAGTGCGTGGCGCAGAAGTAGACCTGGGCCAGGAAGCACCGGTCTTTATCCCCCTGGCAAACCTGGAAATTTTGCGTTAATACCTTTTACAGCAATTCCCGTTATGGGTGCAAAGTCAGGTCGTAGCCGCGATTTCGCAATCGCGCAGGGTGCTTTACGTGGGAAAACAGACGCGATTTGGAAATCGCGGCTACAAAACGGGAATTGCTGTACCTTTTATTATTTGGGCGTTATAGGTCCGGCGTTGGAGCGAGGACAGATTCCCAAGGAGGCAAGAAATGGAAGATTTCGAACTTTTCCCAGATGAAGAAGAGGAAGTAGTCGCAGAAGAAGGGGCGAACCGCACCTTTATTATCCTCGTGGGAGCGTTGGGAGGCTTGCTCGCGGTGGGCATCTGTATGTTTGCTGTCTGGGCATTCGTCATCAACCCCAGGATGACGGCAGATCGCGTAGCGCAGAACCAGTCCATTGAGGCCACCAACACGGCGGTCGCGCAGGCAGCGGCAGCTGCGGCTGAAACGCCCACGGAGGTTGCCGAACCCTCAGCGGTCCCTAGTGATACCCCAGAGCCTACGCCAACAATGGCCCCTGCCACGGTGGCGCCGACGGAGGCAACGCCGGCAGGAGCAGCAACGGGGCCTACGGCTGCGGCGACGCAAGCAGGAGCCACGGTGGAACCTACGGTAAATCCGAATCCCACGGCCACCCGCCACCCCACAGCAACACCGAAGGCGAGCAAAGATGAGATGCCGGGCACGGGAATCGGCACATTGGGAGCCAGCGCGCTGGCGTTGGGATTGTTGTTCCTGCTGATCATGGTGCGTCGTGTGCGTCGAGCGGTGTAGAGCCAGATACCGACTGGCAACCGTCAGAGGGCGGCAGAAATGGACGGTGAATTGATACAGGCGTTGTGGTCGCTATTGACCAACCCTAACGTGGTTTACTTGTTGCTCATCGTTGGGTTGTGGGCAGCGGCAGCGGCGTTTTACGTGCCCGGCACCGGACTGATGGAGGTCAGCGCGGTCTTGTGCCTGGTGTTGGCAATCGCCGGCCTGACCCAATTACCGGTCAATGTAGTGGGTGTGCTCCTGATTGTCGTCGCGGGGGCGGTGTTCGTCGTAGACCTCCACGTGCAGAGCGTGGCTCTCACGGTGGGCGCGATGGTGGCGCTGGTGCTGGGATCGGTGTTTCTTTTTCCTCCGACTGAAGGCGCTCTGCGGGTCTCGCCCTGGTTGATTGGAGGGGTGACGCTGACTTCACTGGGAGTTTTTGGCGTAGCGCTTTCCGCTGCGATGCGCGTACAACGTTTGGAGGCTAAAGTGACCGCAGAGACAAACATAGGACAGAGAGGCATAGTCATCACGCCAATTGACCCTGTAGGCACTGTGCAAGTGCAGAGTGAATTGTGGACGGCTGTCGCCGATGAGCCTATCGGCGTGGGCGAAGAAGTGCAAGTCGTAGCTGTGGAAGGGCTTAAATTCCGTGTAAAGCGCGTAGATTCGACCTAGTGTAAGGAGGCAGTAAGATGGAGTGGTTTGCAGCTTTTATGGGCGTGTTGATACTCGGTTTCTTTGGGCTGATCGTCTTGACCTCGCTGGTCCGCATCGTGCGCGAGTACGAGCGGCTTGTGGTGTTCCGCTTTGGGCGCTTTATCGGCACCAAAGGCCCCGGTCTGGTGTTCCTGATCCCCTTCGCTGACAAGCCAATCAAAGTAGACCAACGAGAACAATTCATAGAGGTTCCCAACCAGGTTTGCATCACCAAGGACAATGCGCCTATCGGGGTGGACTTTTTGATCTACTGGAAAGTGGTCGAGCCAGAGTTGAGTGTGTTGAAGGTGGGACAGTTTGCCCAGGCTTCGGTGGGCATCGCCACGACGACGCTGCGCGCTGTCATCGGTGACATCCCGCTCGACGACGTGCTGGCCCAGCGGGAGCACATCAACCAGATATTGCGGGTCAAGCTGGACGAGGTGACAGAACGGTGGGGCGTCAAGGTGACGGCGGTCGAGATCCGCGAGATTGACCCGCCGCGCGAGGTTCAGGACGCCATGAACCGCCAGATGGCGGCGGAGCGAAACCGCCGCGCCGTGGTCACAGAGTCCGAGGGCACGCGCGAGGCCGCCATCAAAGTCGCCGAGGGCGAGAAACAGTCCGCCATCCTGAGAGCTGAAGGCTCGAAACAGGCTGCTATCTTGGAGGCCGAGGGCGCTCGAGCCGCTCAGGCATTGCGCGCCGAGGGGTTTGGCGTGGCGCTGAAGGAAATCTGGGAGGCGGCCAGCCAGGTGGATGCCAACACGATGACGCTCCAGTACTTTGAGACGCTCAAGCAACTGGGGACCGGCCCGGCGACCAAGTTCGTCTTCCCGATGGAGTTTACCAGTATGCTGGAATCGTTCGTCGGGAAAAAGCCCAAGCGGTGAGTCATCGGCTGGGAGCAAGTTGACGGGTTAACCAACGAGGGAAGGGGCCGGCTTGTCCAAGCCGGCCCCTTTGCGTATTCGAGACTGGCGCGGCCCTACTGGCCCGTTTTCAACTCGATACTGGTGATGGCGTAGAAAAAAGCCAGCGAGGCCGCCATCCCCTGAGTGATACGGCGGTTGACCTGCCCCATAACGTCCACCGCGTACTGCCCCCCACCCTCCGTAGGGCAGAGCATAGCCAGACCCCCACCGGCGCCGCGCTCCTGGATTATCCACTCACCCCCGTTGTGGCGACGGAATACCTCGCCAACGAAACTGGCCCACAGCAAGCGCATTTTCTGTGACGGTTGAGGAAATTGTCGCAGGTGGCGCTCAATCCACTCGTCCAAGAGTTGCAGGGCGGTCGAATTGTAGGCGGCGGCGTAGCCGACGTAGCTGCTCAATGCCTCTCGCGTCTGTTCTGCCATCTCTACCAGTTGGCGGATTTGTCCCGAGGTCAATAGTTTCATCGTGCAACTCCAAGTTACCCAAAACGGCCGGTGATGTAATCTTCGGTGCGCTTATCGTGGGGGTTGGTGAACAGTTCCCCACCGGCCCCCTCTTCGACCAACTCACCCTGTAGAATGAACACGGCGTGGTCCGCCACGCGGGCGGCCTGCTGCACGCTGTGCGGGACGATGACGACCGTATAGTGTTGCTTCAGTTCCTGCAAACTGGCCTCGACCTTGGCCGTCGAGATGGGGTCCAGTCCGGAGGTTGGCTCGTCGAGCAGGATCGCCTCCGGTTCCAGCGCCAGGGTGCGGGCCAGGCATAGCCGTTGCTGCTGTCCTCCCGAAAGCTCCATCCCCGATTCGTCCAGCCGATCCTTTACCTCGTCCCACAGCGCCGCTGCCCGCAGGCTGCGCTCGACCAGTTCGTCCAGCCGGGCGCGGTTATGTTCTCCGGCCAATTCCGGCCCATAGGTCAAGTTCTGGCGGATGCTCATCGGCAGCGGGACCGGGGTGGCGAAAACCATCCCCACGCGGCGACGCAGTGCGTACACGTCCACCCCCGGCGCGTAGATGTCTTCCCCGTCGAGCAGCACCTGGCCCTCCATTCGCCTCCCTGGAACCAGGTCATTGAGCCGGTTCAGGAGGCGCAGTAGCGTAGATTTTCCCCCGCCGGCCGGGCCAAAGATGGTCGTGATCTGGTCGGGGTAGATGGACAGGTTGACGTCACGCAGCGCCTGGACGCCGTCCTCGTAAGTATATGATACTCGATCCAACAGAAACTTGGGTTCCATCATTCACCACTCACCATTCGCCACTCACCATTCGCCATTCGCCATTCGCAATTCGTTTCACCACTGTCGTTTGGCGCGGAAACGGCTGCGCGTCACCGCCGCCACGACGTTCATTGAAAGCACGAAAATCAAGAGCACCAGCGCCGTGCCGTATTGGATGTGTACCGGCATTCCCGGCACCTGGGTGCTGATGACGAACAGGTGGTACGGTAGCGCCATCGTCTGGTCAAAGATAGAGTGAGGCAGGCGCGGCAGGAAGAAAGCGGCGACGGTAAAGAGGATCGGCGCGGTCTCGCCGGCGGCCCGCTCCAGTCCCAAGATCACGCCGGTCAGGATACCCGGCAGGGCCTGGGGCAGCACGACCCGGCGGACGGTCTGCCACTTGGTGCCCCCCAGCGAGAGGCTCACGATACGAAAGGATTGAGGCACCACCCGCAGCGCCTCCTCGGCCGTGCTGATGATGACCGGCAGAGTCATGATCGCCAGCGTCAGCGACCCGGCCAGGATGGACGGGCCGAACTGGAGAAAGATGACGAACAGGCCCAGGCCAAAGAGACCGTAGACCACCGAAGGAACCCCGGCCAGGTTGATGATCGCCAGGCGGATGATGCGGGTGAACAGGGTGTCCTGAGCGTACTCTGCCAGGTAGATCGCCACCGCCACGCCGACCGGCACGGCAAAGATGGCGGTGCCCAGTGTCAGGAGCAGGGTGCCGACGATGGCCGGCCAGAGGCCGCCGGCCCGCATCCCGTCGCGCGGCATAGCCGTGATGAACTCGCCGGAGATGGCCGGCGCACCTTGCACGACGATGTAACCCACCAACAGCAAGATGGGTAGTACGACGGCGACGGTGGTGAGGCTCAAGAGAGCAAAGCCGAGTTGTTGGCGAATTTGTCTGGACATTGTAAATCAGGATGCAAGATGCAGGGTGCAAGATGCAGGATGCAAGATGCAAGATGCAGGATGCAGTTATTGCTTATGGTGTTGCCTTTGTTGGTTGGAAGATAGGACCAGGGCAGCCACGATCTCGCCAAGCAGTTTGATGCGGTGT
>QMOE01000042.1 GCA_003648125.1 Chloroflexota bacterium | reverse complement strand
GGAAAGCGACCAGTACGTCATAGTCCATTTTGTAGATGTGATCGCCGCCGAGGATCAGGATGACGTCGGAGCGCTGGTGGTGGATAAAGTCCAGGTTCTGATAGATGGCGTCGGCGGTGCCCTGGTACCAGTCAGACTCGCGGCGGCCCAAATAGGGTTGGAGCAGCGTGACGCCGCCAGTCACCCGGTCCAGGTCCCAGGGCCAGCCCGACTGGATGTGATCGTTGAGCGAGCGGGGTCGGTACTGGGTGCAGATGCCGACGTTGAAAATGCCCGAGTTGGAGCAGTTGGAGAGGGTAAAATCAATGATGCGATATTTTCCGGCGAACGGGACTGCCGGTTTGGTCCGTTTTTGAGTGAGCACGCTCAGACGGCTGCCCGCGCCGCCTGCCAGAATCATCGCTAGAGTACGCATCCCGCCTCCTGGGTTTCGTTACGTCCCGTGTGTCTTTATCGCCCGCCGGTAGAGTTTGATGTATTTTTTCGCCGAGGCCGACCAGGAGAAATCAATTGTCATGCCCCGCTGCTGCATTCTGCGCCAGGCCGACTTTTTGGTGTAGACTTTTAGCGCCCGGGTCAGTGTATCCTGACACGCTGCTGAGGTATATTCTGCGAAGGTGAACCCGGTGCCGCGTCCTCGCTTGGCTGTGTAATCGGCGACCGTGTCGGCCAGCCCACCGGTTGCCCGCACGACTGGTACGCAGCCGTAGTGCATAGCGATGATTTGTCCCAGCCCGCACGGCTCGACGCCGCTGGGCATGAGGAACATGTCAGCGCCGGCGTAGATGCGTCGCGCCAGCGCCTGGTCGAATTTTAGAAATGCGTGCATTCTATTAGGGAAACGCGCCTGAATCTGCTCGAACATTTCGTGGTACTGAGGAGCGCCGGTGCCCAGCAGGACGAACTGTATTTCTGTTTCCCGCGTCAGGAGCCATTCTAGTACTGGCTTCATCAGATCCATGCCCTTGACCTCGTCCAGCCGCGTGACCATCCCGACCAGGGGGGCCTCGGGTCGCACGGGGAGGCGCGCTTGTTGTTGCAGGGCGGTTTTGTTAGCGACTCGCCGGTCGAGTGTCTCGGCATCGAAGCGGTGCGGAATGGCAGAATCTGTGGCCGGGTTCCATAACTCGTAGTCAATCCCGTTGACTATTCCAAAGAGCCGATTTTTACGCTCTTTCAACAGGGGGGCCAATCCCATTCCCATCTCCGGGGTGAGGATCTCTTGCGCGTACCGTTTGCTGACTGTGTTGATCAGATCGGCGTTGGCGATGCCCTGGGCCATCCAGTTCACCATCCCTGGCTGCTCGACGGATAGGTGTTTTACATACTCCATCTGCGCAAAGGTCAGGATCAGCCGCCCGGTGACGCCCTGGTAGGCCAGGTTGTGAATGGTGAATAGGGTGGCGATGTCGCTATAAAAGGGATCGGCTTGCCCTTTTGTGTTTATCCAGGTCGGCACAATGCCGGTGTGCCAGTCGTTGGCGTGGATCACGTCAGGCTTCCAATCCAGGGAGCGGAGCGCGGCGAGTGCTCCGTGGCCGAAAACGGCGAATCGCTGGGCGTCATCCTCAAAGCCATAGACCTGATCGCGGGAGGAAAAGTAATGTTCATCCCAGATGAGGTAAACCGGGACTTTTCCGTCGATGGTGCTGCCGACCAGGTGGACGTTTTCCACCCCCGGCCCGATTGGGATGGGGATAGGTTCCCCGATCTTTTCCAGGTGGAATTGGTCGCTGCGGATGGTGCCGTAGCGTGGTATCATCAGCCGCACGTCGTGCCCTAGTGCCTGGATGGCCTTGGGCAGTGAGCCGGCCACATCGGCCAGGCCGCCCACTTTGGCGAAGGGAACCGCTTCGGCGGCGAGGAACAGGATTTTGAGAGGCTTTTCAGTCATTGCCAGACTCCTTCGGGTGCGCTTTTCTTTGTAGGCATCGCTTTCGTCTACGTCACGCAGGACTAGGAGTAGGTGTGCGGGTGGGGAAGGGGGTTAGAGTTGGCATGGGGGTGGGTGTGGCACGATTGGGCGGCACTAGTGTCCCAACCAGAGCTAGTGCCATACTGAGGACAATCAATAGGCTGATAATCCCAAGTATGATGCGTGTTCGCCGATCTTTTGAACGTTGTGCTTTTGAACGTCGCACGAGACCTCCTAAACTTCCTTTTCAAAAAGTTGGAGCAACGTAGCCGAGGTTTCTATACCTCGCGGGCAAGACGCGCTATGGAAAGCGCTAAACTTTTGAAGGTCAAAATTCTTTACAGATGAGACAAGATTTTGGACACGGACAAACACGAAAGACACGGATAGAGAAAAAATCTGTGTGCGCAGCCCGTGTTAATCCGTGTCCCATTTCTTCCCTTTCGTCGGTTTGAGGCGCAGCTTTGCTGCTTCATTATAGCACAGCAACGAGAAGGCACAAGCGCAAGTTCATTCAAGCTCTCTGCCGAGTATTGACAGCACCGATTTTCTGATGTATATTGACCACAAGTCAGTTAGTGATCACAAGTTATCGTCAGGAGTGTTCGTGTCAACTAGAGCACGTCGTGAGCAGGAAAAGGAAGAACGGCGACAGGTTATCCTTCGGGCGGCCCGTGAGGTTTTCTTCGAGAACGGTTTCCATCGCGCTACCGTGGATAACGTGGCCGAGCGGGCGGGAGTCAGCAAGGGAACCGTATATCTGTATTTTGAGAGCAAGGAGACCATCCTTGCTCTTTTGCTTTTAGAGGGGCTGGATGAACTGATCGAGAAACTGGAAGATGCTTACGCGGCAGAGGAGACTCTACCGGCCGACGAACGGCTGCGGCGATTAGGTCGGGCCTACTTTTGTTTTTTCGAGGAAACGCCCGACTACTTTCGGTTGTTGGTGGCGACAGACCGCGGCCGCTTTCAGGATTCGGTCAAGCCCGAGGTCTACCACAAGGTGCTGTCTGCCAGTTTGGAGGGGTTGGATTGGGTGGAAAAGGCGATTCAGCAAGGGATTGATGAAGAGACGTTCCTCTGCTGCGACGTCCGGCCCGCCGCCAGTATTCTGTGGGCGACGTTGAACGGGGTGCTAGAGTTGATGGAGCATCCTCTGCGGCGAGAGATGGTGAGAGTGGAACGTGAGACGCTCTACCAGGCTGCTCTGGACATGGTCGTTCGAGGTCTGCGAGCGCCATAGGTTGTGAATCTATAAATTTATGAGTGAAAGGAGTGAGGTCATGGGAGAATGGGAGAATATCCAGGTCGAGGTCGAGGATAAAGTCGCGGTGCTGAGGATTAATCACCCGCCGGTCAACTCTTTCAATGCTCAGGTGGTGACAGAGTTGGAACAGGCCGTTGATGAGATGGTGGCGGATGATGGGGTTAAGGTTATCATCATCACCGGTGGTGGAACCAGGGCCTTTGTCGCTGGGGCAGACATCCCGGAGATCAAGGAGCAGTTTGAAAATCCAGACGCCGCCGGTGTCAGCGAGTTCGTCGAGCGGGGGCACAGGACTTTTCTCAAGATTGAGAGATCACCCAAGCCGATTATTGCTGCTATCAATGGTTTCTGCCTGGGCGGTGGGCTAGAGTTGGCGATGGCGTGCCATATGCGCGTCTGCTCCGACCAGGCCCGTCTGGGGCAGCCGGAGATCAATTTAGGCATCATTCCGGGGTGGGGCGGCACGCAGCGGTTGCCCCGTCTCACGAACAAGGGTCAGGCTATCGAGTTGATTCTCACTGGCGATATGATCAGTGCCCAGGAGGCCTACCGGGTGGGATTGGTCAACAAGGTGGTGGAGCACGATGTAGTGCTCGAGGAAGCGCAGGAGTTGGCTCGCAAGATTGCCTCCAAATCCAGGTTCCCCACCACTGCTGCGCTGCGGGCTATCTCTAAAGGTCTGGAACTTTCCATCGAAGAAGGGCTTGAGGTCGAGGCGGAGCAGTTCGTGATTTTGAGGGAGAAAGAAGACCCCCGTGAGGGGCTCAGCGCCTTCCTCGAAAAGAGGCCGCCACAGTTCAAGGATAGGTAGGTGTTGGGACACATAAATGATTTTTGACCCCCTTGGGGCTAGGGATGGTGCGTCATTTGATTTACGCAGCCAACAAGGGCCAAAACAGGAATCTTTTCAAAAAGATGGGGCGAAAGTAGGGCGGATTTGCTATCCGACCCATTGTGGCGGTTAGCAAAACCGCCCTACTTGGAGGTCCTGCCCCGGAATATTGAAAAGATACCAAAATAGGATATTTTGAGCGATGTAGCCGCGCTTTCCATAGCGCGAAGCCGTTCGCGGAATAGAATCCGCGCCTACGAGGCCACTTTCGGGCATTCTGACGCTCAAAGCCTGCGCGATTCAAATGACGCACGCCGAGACTGGAAAATCATTTATGGGACACGGATTAACACCAATACGATTCAGTCAAGCGCCGTCGGTTGAGTAGCAGAGCGTATCGAAACCACGGCGCGGCTCATGCAATGCGAAATCCGTTGCAAAAGCCGCTTGCTTGGTCTCGATATGGCCCTTCAGGCCTACTCGACCGGCGCTCGCTTTCTTAACTAAACGGCATTGGGATTAACACTGGCTGGCAAAATTAAAGAGTCTCTGTGTGGGATGCCAGAAGCGTTGCAAGGGCGAGTTTTCTATAGTATAATATCTGGCGTCATCTCAATAATCCGTGTAATTCGTGGCTGGTTTTTGATATTGGTAGTTATCAATGATTGTTCATTGAACTTGGGTGGGTTATGCGTCAACGTTTTACTATTCTCGCTGTAGAGGACGATCCGGGGCAATTGGAAATACTGCGGCTTATGTTGGATGCCGAGGGTTTCAATACTGTAATGGCTCGGGATGGACTTTCCGGCTTGCGTGCTGCCTATCAAGCTCAACCCGATGCGATCCTGCTGGATGTAATGATGCCTAATATGGATGGCTTTGAGGTGTGTCGCCGGCTGCGAGAGATGACCCAAGTACCGATCATTTTTCTCACGGCCAAGGGCACGATTGAGGATATCGTACTGGGTCTTTCTCTGGGTGCGGATGACTATTTGGTCAAGCCATTCAACCGCTCAGAGTTGGTCGGTCGCTTGATGGCTTGCCTCCGCCGAGCAAAAGAGCGGACCCATGATGGGAACGATCTCATTTTCGCTGCGGACTCGATCATGTTGGATTGTGGGCGCCATGAACTAGTGATCGGGAAGCGGGTTGTGTATTTGACTCCTAAGGAGTTTGAGGTGCTTCGGCTGCTGATCCGCCATGTTGGCAAAGTGCTCAGCACAAATGCCATCCTGTCTCGGGTCTGGGGTGGCGAGCGCGTCGGCGAACCAGACCTGGTGAAGCAGTGCATTTACCGGCTGCGGCAGAAGATTGAGCCAGACCCCCAGTCGCCCCGGTATCTTTATACCGTCTGGGGCGAGGGGTATTACTTTGATACAGGTGATTTACTCTAGTCTCTGTTGCGTTATCTTGACCCTCTTGCGAAAGAGGGTTTTTTTATTTTTGTGACTTTTTCTTTACCTATCTTGGACAAATTTCTGTTATCTTGGTGTAGGTTAGGATTGTTTTAGGAAATTTCTAGTATCTTGCGGCGGCCGAGTTATCACAATGGCTCGACTATTGAGGTGAATAATGAACAAAAAAATCCTGGTAGTTGATGACGATACTGGCTTGCTCACTCTTTTGCAGCTCGGCCTGGAGCGGGAGGGGTTCACGGTCGTTACTGCGGACAATGGCAAGGATGGACTTAGGCGGGCTTACGAGACCCGTCCCGATGTCGTTATATTGGATATAGCGATGCCGGGGATGGACGGGTGGCAGGTGTGTCAGCGACTCCGGAATATGTGTGATACCCCGATCATTATGCTCACCGCCCGGTCGGATCAGAAGGATGTTCTCAAGGGTTTCTCCTTAGGGGTAGATGATTATTTGACCAAGCCGTGTAGCTTTGAAGAGTTAAAGGCCCGCATCTATACCGTCCTGCGCCGCGCTAGGGCCGGCTCAGACGATACTTGGCGGGATGTTTATGACGATGGTATTCTCCGTATTGATCTGAAGGATGGGACAGTCGCGCGACAGGGACAAGTGCTCAACCTCACGCCGACCGAGTCGCGCTTGTTGTTGTGCCTGGTCGGTCGCAAGGGGCAGATCGTGCCTCATAGAGAGTTGCTCGTCAGTGTGTGGGGGCCAGAGTATGCGGAGGAGGTGGGGTACCTAAGCGTGTACATCCGCTACCTGAGGCGCAAAGTTGAGGATGACCCGTCTAATCCGCGTTACATCCATACGCGCTGGGGAGTAGGCTATTACTTTGCGGGCAACGGGATTTTGCAATCGGAGCGCAATGGCATCGCCTATGGTGTGGAGCGGGCATGAACAAACAAGTTACCCAGTACGTGCGCCTTATCAAGCGCTGGTGGTGGCTGCTTTTGGTCAGCGTCATCATTCCGGCAGTGATTAGTTACTACTTTACCACTCGGCAACCTGATCTCTATCAGGCTAAAGCAACTATTATGGTGGGCGCCAGTCTCCAAAACCCTGACCCAGATCCCGGACAGATGAATCTTAGCAATACGCTGGCTACTGCTTATGCCGAGTTGGTCAAGCAGGGGCCTATCACAGAAGCTGTTATCGAAAGGTTGGGTTTGGAGAGGACGCCTGAGCGGTTAGCTGAACAAATCAGCGCCAGGGTTCAATGGGGGGTCTACCTTTTAGAAATAGAGGTGACTGACACTAACCCTGAAGCGGCAGCTTTGATTGCTAATGCTCTGGCGGATGAGCTTATTCGCCGGAGCCCGGCCTCAGGGGGTAGTGACCCGGAGCAGCAAGAGTTCATTCGAGGTCAACTGGAAGAGCTTCAAATAAAGATTAAAGATATTAGCGGGCAAATCAGCGAATTGACCGCTTCTCTGTCTGAATTGACATCGGCTGCCGAGATTCAGGACGTGCAGGATCGAATTGCTGCCCTGGAAGATGTAAAATCTACTTACCAAACCACGTATGCTAACTTGCTAACTTCCTACAGCGCGGAATCGCCCAATGTGCTTTCGTTTTTTGAGCCGGCTGTGGCACCCCAGTGGCCGGTTCCGAGCAAGACCAAACTTGTCGTTGCCGTAGCCGGGGCGGCAGGGCTTGGGTTGGCGTTGGGTGCTATCTTTTTAATCGAGTTTCTGGACACATCACTACGATGGGAAGAGGGTGGCGTGCAATCCATTCTGGATTTGCCTGTGCTAGGGGTCATTCCCCAGGTGTCGAGGAAAGATGTTCTCTCTTCGCGCAATCCGTTGAGTCCTGTGGCCGAGGGAGCTCGCGCAGTTCGAGCCAGCATTTTCCTTATGCGCCCTGATCAACCTTACCGGGTGCTGCTCTTGACCAGCCCTGGAGCTGCGGAAGGCAAGAGTTTCATCATCGCCAATCTGGCCGTCGTACTGGCCTCGGCTGGAAATCGCGTCATCGTGGTTGATGCGGATATGCGCAGACCTTCGTTACACGAACTTTTTGACCAACCTAACGTCATAGGCCTGGCCGATGTTCTCGGCGATCACAAAGTTGACAATGATTTCTCGTCTATTCCATTACAGGAAACAGGCTTTGACAATCTATTGCTTCTGCCCGCTGGACGACCGCCGGTGGATCCGGCCACGCTGCTGACCTCACCACGTTTTCCAGCTCTACTCCAGTTTTTGAAGGGGCAGGGAGACGTGCTTTTGATTGACAGCCCCCCTGTTTTAGGACCTCCTGATGCTACAGTTATGGCAACTTTGGTTGAGGGCACGATTCTTGTGGCAAGCGTGGGGCTTACCAGGCGCGAGGCGGTTCGGCAGGCCCGGGATCGGCTGCTCGGGCTTGGGCAGCAGGGGGTTACCTTGTTGGGCCTGGCAGTCAATCGTGCCAAGTTGGACGGCAGCTATGGTTACTACAGCTCTGGCCTGGAAGCTGTAGGATCGAGTCAGAAGAGAGTGGAGGGTGACAGTGTGTGGCTAACGCTGGGGGAGGCGGCAGAGCAATTGGGCATCAGCAGAGACCAGGCCCGGCGCTGGTGCAAAAGCGGGCGGTTGCCAGCGGTCAGGAAGTGGTTCTGGTGGCGGGTAGAGTCGGATGGACTCGATCGCATGCTTGAGGACACGTGGGAGATCAAAAGGAGTGGATAAACAGTGATCATCTCGCGCACACCTCTGCGAATCAGTTTTGTGGGTGGTGGAAGCGATTTATCGGCCTTCTACCGTCGGGAACCTGGCGCCGTCGTGAGTACGGCCATCAACAAGTACATCTATATCACCGTCAACCAAAAATTCGACCAAAAGATCCGGGCCAGCTATTCGCGGACTGAAATTGTGGACAGCGTGGACGAGTTGCAGCACGAATTGATCCGCGAGGCGCTAAAGTTGGTGGGCATTGAGGGAGCGATTGAAATTACCTCAATCTCTGACATTCCCTCGCGCGGTACCGGCCTCGGCTCATCGAGCACCTACACGGTGGGGTTGTTGAACGCGCTTTACGCTTATACAAATCATCTGGCCGGTGCAGAGCGACTGGCCCGCGAGGCTTGCCAGATTGAGATTGAGCAGTGCGGCAAGCCCATCGGCAAGCAGGACCAGTACATCGCCGCCTACGGCGGATTGCAGTTCATCCGCTTCAACCCGGACGAGAGTGTGTTCGTTGATCCCATAATTTGCAAGCCGGAAACGCGGGAACAGTTGCAGGATGGGTTGTTGATGCTCTACACTGGCCTAATGCGCAGCGCTGACGATATTCTGGAAAAGCAATCGCATAACACCAAAACCGACGAGGGAAAACAGGCTGGTTTGCGCCGGATGGTCGGTTACGCCAGGCAGGTGCGAGAGGCCCTGGCGCACAACGACCTGGACGGGTTCGGCGAGGTGTTGCACGCCAATTGGCTGGAAAAGCGGAGCCTGGCGAGCGGAGTCAGCAAGCCAAACATTGACGAGTGGTATGAGCGGGCGCGGGCGCACGGCGCCATCGGTGGAAAAATCCTGGGTGCTGGTGGGGGGGGATTCTTGCTCCTCTACGCGCCGCCGGAGCGTCACGCCGAGATTTGCGCGGCTCTGCCGGAACTGCGGCCTGTGGGTTTTGGGTTTAGCCCCCAGGGGAGCAAACTCATCTATGTGGAGGAGAATGGGTATGAGTAGAGCGTTCTGGGCTAGTTTTGGGGCGCAAGGCGCTATTTTTGAGAATTGGCATTTTTTATGACTAAAGATGCAGTGACCGCGACTGGCTGCCGTGAGCCAGTCGTTTTGCAACATCGAGAGGCTTCCGGCGGGAGTGTAATGTCCACAGTTGCGCGCAACTCGGCCTTTGTGCTCGGCGTGCAGATGGTGCTAAAGATACTGGCCTTCCTGTTCAATGTCTACGTGGTGCGCCGGCTAGGAGATGTTCACTTTGGTCAATACTCGGCGGTCGTAGCCTACGTGGCTATCTTTGCTATTTTCACCGATTGGGGCATGTCCCCCTACGCGGTGCGCGAGATGGCACAGGATCGCAGCAAGACCGCCACGCTTTTACCCAATATTATCGCCATCCGCGTGTTGCTCTCGTTAGTCATTACGGTGATTGCCCCCTTGTCAGCCCTGTGGTTGGGCAAGGGGAGTGATATGACATTGGGCATCCTCATTGCCAGCGCCGGATTGCTCCTTTATGCTTTCCAGGGACCGTTGAATAGTGCCCTGACTGCCCGCGAGCGGTTGGACTACACTTCTGCCTTCACCCTGGTCAGTCAACTGGTATTCTGGGGATTGGGCGTGTTGTTGCTGGTCAACGGTATGGGTTTCATCGGTCTGATTGTTGCTTCTCTGGCTGGTGTGGCGGTGGTGGCTTTGCTCTCCGGGTGGGTACTCTTCAAATTGGGTGTAGGGCGGTTAATGCTCTCGGTACGTCGCTGGCCACAGTTGTTTCTGGCTGCGCTACCTTTTGGTGTCAGTGGTATTTCATACGTGTTTATGCAGCGGTTTGATACGGTGCTGAT
>QMOE01000041.1 GCA_003648125.1 Chloroflexota bacterium | reverse complement strand
CCGGAATATTGAAAAGATACGTTAATTTGTACCTGCCTCGAAAATAGCCTCAACCTTGTAGGTCACGCTTGTAGCGTGACCTGCTTTTTTGTTTGGAGGTGATGTGAAGGATCGCCAGCATCTTGCTGGCATCTGGCGACCAGGATGGTCGCGTTTCCCCAAGATATTGAAAAGATACGTTAATTTTCTGTTGGGGAGTCATTATCTTTGGACGAGAGCGGCAGGATGAAACTGAATGTACTGCCTACCTCCATCTCGCTTTCCACCCAGATGCGTCCCCCGTTCGCTTCTACCAGAGCCTTGGCGATGGATAGGCCAACTCCCGTCTCGCCCAAACCCTCGATGAGCGGGTTGTTGGCCCGGTACAAACGCTGGAAAACCCGGCTCTGGTCTTCTGGCGATATGCCCCCTCCCGTGTCGGTCGTGGATACGAGCAGATAGTCGGGCAGGCCCGCGATTTGGTCGTCGTGCTCCTCCAACTGGGCGCGAACCAAAATTTCAGTTCCAGATTCCGAGCACTGAGAGGCGTTGGATAAAAGGTTCAATACGATCTGGTAGAGGCTGTCCCGATCTGCGTGCACGGGAGGGAGCGTCGGCGGCATGTCGAGTTGCACGGTCAGTTTGCGCTCGCTGAACTCGACGGATAGAGACATGATCGCATCCTCGACGACACTGATAATATCAACCGGTTCGGGTGAAAGCAGGATGTGTCCAGCATCTATGGTGGTGACTCTGATCAAATCGTTGAGCAGTCTTCCCATGCGTTCAATGTTGGCCTGAACGCGCAGTAGGAATTGGCGCTGCATCTCGCCCAGGATACCAACGGTCTCGCCCAGTAACAGATCTGTGTAACCGGTGATAGAAGTCATCGGAGTGCGGAGTTCGTTAATGAGTGAGCCTACCATCTCGGTTTGAATTGTCCCTTTTCCTTCTTCGGGGTAGAGCATGGCGGCCAGCACTCCTGGCACGCCAGCGGCACCCGGCAGGCGTGTCAATTCTGCCCGTACCATCCGCTCGTTCAGGTCGAGGGTCACTGCGCTGGCCTCGCCGGACTGGGCATCTTTGCGCAAGAGGTTGCTGACTGCCTGGGACCACAGTGGCTCATCGAACAGAGTTTGAAGAGGCGTGCCGGCCAGTATTGAGCGAGATTTGCCCGTAAGTTGTTGGGCCCCCTGGCTGACCATGATGATATTGCCATGCTCATCGCACAGCAACGTGCCACCTAGTTTGCCGCTGGTCAGGTGTTCGGTCGAGGCCAAAGCTATTGTCTGGCTTTGTGTTTCCTCAAGCTTGGCCTTTACTTGGGCCAGTTGGTTCTGCAAATCATCCCGGGAACTGGCAAGCTGTTCCGCTTTCTCTCTCCACTCGACCAGTGCCGCTGCCTGGTTTTGCGCTTCTTGAATTTTAGTCTGCACCTGTGCCAGTTGATTTTGCAGATCATCCCGGGAACTGGCAAGCTGCTCCGCTTTCTCTTTCCACTCGTCCGATGCTTTATCCTGGCTCCGCGCTTGTTTGAGATCGGTTTGCACCTGCGCCAATTGTATTTGCAGATCGTCTTTGGAGTGAGCGAGTTGCTCCGCTTTTCTTTTCCATTCCGTCAACTCGGTTTCCAGCGCGGTGCGCGCCTCGGCCAATTCGTGTATCTCCGCCTGCCAGATGGCTGCTTCGGTCACGGCTTGACTTTGGGTGGCGGTTTCGTGCTCTTTAAGACGCAGCTTGGTAGCTAGTTCTCCCGCATGCTGGCGCTGGCGATCCAGTTCCTCTTCCAGTTCTGTCGCTCGCTGGGCCAGGCGATTGGTTTCGGTGAGGGCTTTTTGCAGTTCAGCGCTGCGGTCATAGGTCGCGCGGCGCCGAGCACTGATCAGAGATGTCGTAATGGCCGCGTTTATGGCCTGGACGATCTGTTCATCACGCGAGGTCCAGGGTTGCTGTGAGATTGGGTTCCCGATCAACATCAGGCCCAGCATGGTTTCCCCATCGGTCAATGGCTGGACTAGCAGGGGGCCTGGTCGCTCGAATCCCAGGTTGCTGTACAGGGTGGCGATGGAGGGGTCTTTGCGCAGCGTGCGGGCGCTCTGCAAGCGAGCGGTCTGGAGAGCAGTCGCCAGCAGGGGGTAGGCGGATGTGCGTAATTTCAGTTCTTTCTGCGCCAGCAGCGCGCCTGTCGGAGGGTGAAGAGCAACGATGCGTATTCCCTTGGGCGGCTCCGTGGTCGGAAAGCCAACGGCGACCATGTCAGTTCCTAGCGCGCGGGCGATGGATGCAGCAGCCAACCCCAGGGCGGCCTCGACGTCATGAGCCGTCTCGATACGCCGAGCGGCCCTGAAAATACCGATCAGTTCCAGGGCGGTATCACCACTGGCGGTAGAGAACACACCGAGCGCACGGCGGTACGTGAGGCTCGCCAGTAGCGGAAGCGCGATCAGGTTGACTGCCCGCACCCACCCGGCGGTGTGAGATTTTTCAAATGGAAAAGTCGGAAAGGTAAATTGGAGGATGTGACCGGTGAGCCAGACGGCAAACAAGCAGGCAGCCAGGCTCCAGTCTCCTTTGCGCCAGATCAAACTGGCAAAGAGGGCCAGCGCGAGGATTGCCATATCGGCAAGTTCCCACGCCGTCTCCTGCCAATAGCCGTTGTAGGCGATGGACTGTGCTTCAGCCTGGGGCCAGAGGGAAGCAAAGGCCGCGTAGACCCCCGATAGTATCAGGAGGGCGAGAAGCAAGAACGCCCCACTCAGACGCGCGTGTCGCTCCACGATTGGCAGAAACGCCCACACGGCCAGCAGTAACGTAGCGAGGTCGAGTGAGCGTTCGAGGGGGGGCAGAATGACGTTGGCCGATGCCAGGCCGACCAGATCGAGCACGGCGACGAGCATCAGCAAAATCCGCGCCAGCGCCAGGCCTATCCCGGCTATCAGCAACCGCGTAGCTGTCGGGTCGCGACGGTGACGGTTCCAGTGCCCTACCGCTATCCCCAGGATGAGATAGATGGCGAACAGCGTCACCAGATGGTAGGCCAGGCTGCCGTTCGGAGAGGTGATTAATTCGATCAGACTCTTGGCGAAATCTTGTACAAATGTCATTTCTAGTTCCGATTGTACACCAGAGTTGGTTGACAGTCAATTCACCGCTAGAGTGAAACTCTTGGTTGTTGCCCACTCGATATCGTCAAAGTTCGCTAGTTTGTTCAATTGTAACTGCTCAAGTGCCCGGCACTTCACGATTGTCCTCGAGAATGGTTCTTTCGACGGCAACCAGATGCCATTTTCATCAAAATCGCCAAGTGCCGGGCACCTGAGCGGTTACGTTCAATTTGACATTGTCGAACTAATCGTCAACCGGATGGGCGTGTTTGACGGGCACAAGTATTGTGAATTTGCTCCCCGTACCCAGAGTGCTCTCCAGCCATACACGCCCACCGTGTGCTTCAACCAGCGACTTGACGACGGAGAGTCCTACACCCAGCCCGCTGGTCTCCGCGGCCAAGGGGTTCGCGGGGCGGTAGAAACGCTCCCAGATGTGGTTTTTCTCTTCAGAGGAGATGCCGATGCCGGTATCCTCGACCCAGATAGCGCAGTGCGGTGTCGATTGCTCGCTGTCACCGTATAACATGCTGGCACCAATGGTGATGCGCCCGCCAGGATAGGTGAATTTGACTGCATTGCTGATCAGATTGCCCAACGCCTGTTGCATTCGTGCAGGATCGGCCTCAATCGGGGGCAAATCGCCAAGTTCCAGACTAGTTTCTAGTTGGTGGGCCTCAATCTGGCTTTGGAATGAACGAACAGTGTCGTCGATGAGCGAATTCAAATCTACCTCTCCATACTCTAGTTGGAGGAACCCTTTTTCGATCTGGGCGACGGCGATGAGGTTGTCGGATAGGCTGGCCATACGCAATGCGTTATCGCGGATGACGGTGACAAAGTGGGACTGGGCACTGTCCATAGCCCCAACCATGCCACTGGTTAGAGCTTCGGCGTACCCGCGTATGGCCGTGAGGGGAGTGCGGAGTTCGTGGGAGATGGCGGTGATGAACTCGCTCTTTGTCCGCTCGGACTCGGTTTCCCTGGTCACATCCCGCAGAACGGCCACGGTGCCCAGTTGATCGCCGGCCGGAGTCAGAACGGGGGCTGCGCTGATATACACTATCTTGCCTTCCAACTCGAATATCGTTTGGAGCGGTGTGTTGGACTGGGCGATTAATTTCCAGTTAGAGTTCGAGCTAAACGTGACGTCGCCCACCAGGTGCTCGAGTGGGCGGCCCATGAGGCGTTGGCGAGGAGTACCCAATATGTGCTCGGCTGCAGCGTTGACGCCGGCGACGCACCCTTCTCCATCGCTGACGATTACCCCTTCGGTGATGTTTTCCAGGATGGCCGTCCTCCGGCGCACCTCTTCTTCCCGCAATTGTAACAGTTCGGCCAGTTGACGTGCTTGTATCTTGAGACCACGGTAGAGGTTGACGTTCTCCAAAGTGGCGGAAATCTGCGTGGCTATGCTTTGGCACAACCTTCCCTCGTTCGGCCCGAATGTGCGCTGGCTGTGATCGTCTCCTACGACCAGTGCGCCCAACACGCGCCGTTGACGGAAAAGTGGCTGCACGATGGTCGGGCCGGTTTGTTGGCAGCCGAGTAACCTATACAGAGCCTGCAAGCGCGGGTTGTCGGCCTCAGTGTTGAGGAGCAGTTGCTTGCGCCGCTGCAACACGTAGGCGAGCGTAGGCTGTTCGCTGAGAGGTATGGTTGGCTGCTCGGTCAGTCGTTTTTCGCGTTGCAGGGGGATGTATTGAGCGGCCAGTTGGATGGTTTCCGGTTCGCTGGGGTCAGTCAAGAAAATGGCGCAGCGGTCAGCGTTCAGAGCCAGCGTGACGCTTTCGACCACGTGTTGAAGGATAGTGTCCAAATTGAGCGAGTCGCCAAGAACGCGGCTGATCTCGACGAGAAAGTGCAGTTCCCGCGCCTGGCGCAGCGACTCTTCACTCATGGCTTGCAGTTCGTGACGATAGGCCCACATATCTTGCAGGGCAGTGCGATATACGGCGACGGCGAAGAGCGGATAGCCCAGCAGGTGAATGAAGCGCCCCCATCCAATCAAAGCGTACGATTCCAAGTTCCACCGATGAGTGGTCAAGGACAGAGAGCCAACGGTTAAGAAGATGAATCCCAGGAAGAGAATTGCAAAGCCCGCTACCGCTGGCGATTGCTTATCTTCTTGGGGTCGCAATAGTAAGAGCAGGGCCGGGACCAGGGCCAGCAGCAGGCTCACTATGTACCAAAAGGTCTGTTGCCAGAAAGCAATGTACAGGAGATTGGGGTATCGCGCCAGTTCCATACGCCATACTGGCAGGAATGTGACGGCGCACAGGATCGCCGCACCGAGGCCGCCGAGTAAATACAGCCTTCCGACCCGCTGGCCGAGGGTAGGAGCCAGAAAAGCCCATCCCAAAACTGCGAGGCTGGCAACCTCCATGCCGCCGATGAATGGAGCGAGGATGGCTGGTACGTTTGCGTCTGCCACGCCGAGTTGTGGCTCGACGAGCAGCAATGGAAGGCGCAATGCCACCAGTCCTCCAAAGGCCCACAGGATGCGGCGATGGTCGGGATTACCGGTATGCCGCCATTCGATCAGCGCGATGCCGCCCATAGCTCCCAGTGCCAAAAGCACCAGGAGATGGTAAATTGAGGTGCCGGGGCCGACACTGAGCAGATTTATGAGGGACACACTGGCCTCCAAAACAACGATACAACAGAATTATACCATATTGCCGAGAGAAGAGATAATTCTCACTCGGCCTCGGCCGATCGCGGCTCTAGCAGGATGCGCCAAGAACTTGTTTCCTCGTCAATAGGGCAGGGTTGGAGCCCTAGATCGGTTACCAGCGGCATCCCAAGTTCACCAACGCCGAGCGAGTAGCGCACGCCCGATTCAGCGTCGAAATCCGCATACCCCGCTCCCTGTTGAGGTTTGAGGCCGGTCACGGCCCGGTCAGCTCCGCCGGCCCACATCAGCCAGACCTCTACACCGGATACCCCTTTGCCATGCTCGTCTCGTACTATGACTTCAATGTGCTCCGTTTGCCCCGGCTCGCATATCTGTTCCTGTTCGGCCAGTTCCAAGCGATACAAAAGCGGGGGTGTCGGCGTGAGAGTGGGTGTGGAGAGTGTGCCGGTCAGTTCAGGGGTGGGAGTTGGCAGCGGCGATGATGCGTGGGGCGTGGGTGTGTAGGTGGGAGCAATGGTCGGTGTGGGCGTGAGAGTAGGTGTACCGGTGGGCGTAGGCGACGGCGTGCGGGTGGGGACTGGCGGCGACTCTACAGGCGTGCCCAGGTAGACTAGCATCGCCGGGGTATGCACGTCGAATGTTTCGGCCAGCGCAGTCAGGCGGCGCAAAGTATCTGCGGGGCGGCCGGCGGCGGCGTATTCCTCAATCAGCGTCGCCAGCGCGTCCTCCACGTCATCCTGACCCAGTCCATCCAGCCGGGCGTGGACTCGTTCCAGGTTGTCTTCGGCCACGTAGGAGAGGGCGGTCATGCGCACCCAATCCCAGCGGTAATCGGTGCGCAGCAGGGCCGGGTAGGTGTTGACCAATTCGACGCGCGCGATTCCCCACTGGTACACCAACCCCAGCACCAGTCCGAGCACCAGCCCGACGATGGGAGCCACGTGGCGTGTGGATAGGCCGCTCATGGCTCTCCCTCCAGGTACGGCACCAGTGGCGGCGTGATCGTCTTGAGCGCCCAGGCCAGACGAGCCAGGCGGGTGATGTCGTCAGCGTTTCCGCCTGCTGCGATGAGTCGCCCCGCCAACTCGACCACCGGCGCGGCCGGCTCGTCTGGATCGAGCAACGCAAGCCGCTCGCGGGCGCGTTCGGGGTCGCTCTCAATCTCATAGGTGGTGGCGACCATCACGATATAGTCATCGTGATAATCGCGGCGCAGCACGTCTGGCGCTGTGTTGGTGTATTGCACCGGCCAGAGCCAGCCGATGACCAGTCCCAACACCAGCCCCGCCGCCACTCCGATAGCGGCACGCGCAGCCCAATTCTGTGTCCATCCACCCAATGATTCTGCCTCCAGCGCGCCCAGCTATGAAAAATGCGGCGTCAGGGGGCGCAACACCGCCCGTGAACGCCGCGATAAGATCAGATGCCGGAGGTGGGAATCGAACCCACAAGAGGTCGCCCTCACACGATTTTGAGTCGCGCGCGTCTGCCTGTTCCGCCACTCCGGCTCAAGGGGGAGTATACCAAAGAATCTGGTTCTGGTCAACCGCTTAGCGCCCGCGCCTGCGCCTCGGCGTTGTATGAGCTGCGCACCAGCGGGCCACTCTCCACCCAACGGAACCCCATCTCGCGCCCCCGCTCCTGGAACATCTCGAACTCGTCCGGCGTATAGTAGCGGGCGATGGGGACGTGCTGCCTGGTGGGCTGCAAGTACTGGCCGATGGTGAGAATGTCCACGTCCAACTCGCGCAGATCGCGCATCACGTCCAACACCTCGTCCACCGTCTCCCCCAAGCCAACCATCAGGCCGCTCTTGGTGATCGCCTCCGGCCACAGAACCTTGGCATTGCCCAACACACCCAGTGACCACTCGTAGCGGCACTGGGGCTGCACCTCGCGGAAGAGACGCGGCGGGGTCTCGACGTTGTGATTGAGGATGTCTGGTCGCGCGTCCATCACCACTCGCAGCGGCTCGATCTGCCCGCGAAAATCGGGAATCAGCACCTCGACCGTACACCCTGGTTGCAGCGCGCTGTCCTGAGCCTGTCGAAGGGCGCGGATGCAGCGGATGACGGCGGCAAAGGCGGAGGCTCCGCCGTCGGGCAAGTCGTCCCGATCCACCGAGGTGATGACGGCGTGCTTGAGGCCCATCGCCTGCACCGCCTGGGCCACGTGCTCCGGCTCGTCGGGATCGAGTGGGGCCGGGTGGCCTGTCTTGACGTTGCAGAAGCGACAGTTGCGGGTGCAAGTATCACCCAGGATAAGGAATGTGGCGGTGCGGTGGCCCCAACACTCGGCGACGTTGGGACAGTTGGCCTCTTCGCAAACGGTGTGCAGCGATTTGGCTCGCATCAGCCGCTTGAGCCAGTGGTACGTCTCGCCGGTGGGGACGCGCGTCCGCAGCCAGGGGGGGCTGCGTTGTGGGCGCGGCGAGGCCCCAGGGCTGGTTTCATTCGTTTGTCTCATCTGTATTGAACTCCTCTTCCGGTCCGGCGACCAGGTCGCGCACGGCGTGCAGCACGCGCTTGATGGGCTTGGTGGTGTAATGGTCGGCAAAGTGCTCGGCGGCTTGTTCTACCTTTACCCCAGAACCAAATTGCTCGCGTAAATAGTGCTGGTGATCCATGATCCACAGGTACAGGTCTGCCTCGGTGCGACCGGGAAAGTCGGCCAGGATGTCCCTATCACGGATGATGCGCGCCAGGGGCAGATAGAGGTAGTCATACCAGTCGCAGACCGCTTCATCTTCGGGGATGAAACGTTGCTGCTCCAACCCCATAAAGTGGCGATGCACGGCGATGTGTTTAAGCAATCGCTCGTACCCCCCGCCGATGGTAAACTCGATGTCCTGGTCAGGCCGTAGCTCGTCTAGCCGTGTGTGATCGAGAAAGTGGGCATACTCGCCCTTGATCTCCAAGTCATCGGCGTTCAACTCGGCCGTCACCGGCACGCCAGTCTGCACCTCGATTACCTCGGCGTCCACGAACTCGATACCCTGCTCCCGAGCCACCGAGACACGATGGTTGCCATCGAGGACAAAGTAAACATCTCCAATTTTGTACAGCTTTACCGGCGGCAGGCTGACGTCGTCATAGTGTGCCCTGGCGATAGAGCGCCAGCGTTCTGCCGTGCGAACTTGAGTCGGCAAAAAGACGCGGTCAAAATCCCTGTAGCGCCCCACGCTGCCGATGATTTTGTCCACTGGCACGGCCCGCATGCCCCGGTAGACTTGCCCGCGCAGTCCGAGTTTGTCACGCACCTCGTCCCACGAGAGTAGTTTGTTTGGGCGACCGCTCAAGAACGAGGCGATTTCGTTCCAGAACGCTTTGCGTCGTGCTATATCAAAGTCCGTGCGAGCTTGATCTTTATTGACCATTCCGTATCACCATTCGATCACACGAGATGGGTAGATGTTGATGACCTCGGTATCCAGGTAGCGCGTGCGTCGGGTCTCTGGCCCGTAGACATGCTTGTGGCCGTGGAGCAGATAGCGAGGTCGGAAACGAGCCATGAGTTTAAGAAATGCATCAAAGCCGCGGTGAGGCCAATCTTCCCCATCGTGGATGCCGTGGGGAGGCGAGTGTGTGATGAGAATGTCCAGATAACGTCCATAGAGTATGCGATTCATCAGCAGAGCGGGCGTCATGCTCCAGATTTTGTAGCTCATCTCGCTCTCGGTGTATTGGAAGGGTGCTCTGGGTTTGTACCGAATTGATCCCTCCAGCCCTCCCAGGAGTATCCCGTTGATCTTTACTGTCCGTTCATCCAGGTTGATCCATCCGCCTGGCTGGGTGAGCGTGCGTCCATTCGCTGTGTACTCGGGGTGATCGTGGTTGCCGTGGACGAAGAAACAGGGCACGTTCAACATTGAGACGATGTATTCCAGGTAAGAGTAAGGCAGGTCACCGCAGGAAAGTACCATGTCTACATCGCCAAATCGCTCGCGGATGCGCGAACTGTAGATGGCTTCGACCACGTGATCGCTGACGGTGAGGATTTTCACGTTTTATTATTCCGTAGGTGCGACGTACAACATAGTCTCAAATTATGTGTCTGGGCGGAGAAAGAGTGGGACGATTCCCTCTTGCCCGATCTGGATTGCCGAATCCAGATTCACTACCGGACACTTTTTCAAAGAGGCCAAAATCAGTTACACAGAGAGTGCAGAGAAGGCACAGAGATACACTGAGACGTTGAAATTTGGATGATTTAACAAAAGAGTCGCTTCGTACTAGCAGATTCCTTCAAAAAATTTCTGTGCCCGCCTGTCGGCCGACAGGCATCTCTGTGAATCCT
>QMOE01000040.1 GCA_003648125.1 Chloroflexota bacterium | reverse complement strand
TGAAACGTTGGGCCGCGAAATTGCGGCTTGGGAAAAAGCTCGCAATGAACAAGGTGCTACTGTCAATTGGCAGTTCACATCCATCAATGCTCGCAACAAGCTCAAACGTCTCTACCCGATTATATCAAAATCACCTTGAAAAGGTACTAGTAGAAGTGATAGATATCACCTGGAAGCGGCAACGCCAGCACGTTGTTCTGGCAAGGTATACAGGTCGGACCGGTAGGGATTCCGTAACGCATAGATCGGGTATGTACCTCGGAATAGATATCAACTGGAGTCTGGCAAATTTTCCAAACCCACATATGTGGGGGTCTGCGGCACTCTCGAACCCCAAGATATGGGGGTAGGCGACGTCGAAATGACCCAAAAACTGCTCAAAACACCAAATTTGCCAGAGTCCAGTTTCTGTATCTTGTCACCATCTTGATCGCCAGACGCCAGCATCTTGCTGGCGTCTCTCCACCTTGCCCCCATTTGACCGCAACCCCAAAAAATCTTATAATCTGGGCACAAGCAAACTGTCAATTCAAGCTAGAGGGAAATCTATGGCAGGCGAAACGATCCTCATCGTCGAAGATAGCGCACTGAACCGCAAACTGGTGGAAACAGTCCTGCAGCCCTACGGCTACCGTTTGCTGATTGCCGTGGATGGAAAGGAAGCAATCGAAATCGCTACCCGTGAGAAACCGGACCTGATCCTGATGGACATCCAGCTACCCAAGGTCAGCGGATACGAGGCCACCCAGACCATCAAGGCACAGCCGGAGACCGCACACATCCCTATCTTGGCCCTCACCGCCCACGCCATGACGGGCGACCGCGAGCGGGCTGTGGCGGCCGGATGTGATGACTATATCACCAAGCCAATTGACACCCGCGTTTTTCCTGACCAGGTAAGGCACCACTTGGACCTGCGAGGAGCCAAAACCCGATGATTGGTATGGAATCAATCGAGGAACACACCCGCCAGCAACTGCAACGTCTCAAATGGGGCATGATGCTTGCCCCATTGGTGTTGCTGGCGCCGTATGCGGCCTATAAACTGTTTGGGCTGGGGATCCAGTGGCACGAGGTGTTGCTGGATACGTTCGTGTTGATCGTGGGCAGTTTTGCGATGATGCAAGTCTCCTTCTCTATCATCTTTCGCCTCTACGCCCGTGGTAGAGAGCAGGAAGAAGCACTGCGCGAGAACGAGGCCCGCTATCAGACATTGTTCGAGCAAGCGAACGACGCCATCTTTTTGGCAACTGGAAACGGAGAAATTGTAGGCGTGAACCACCGGGCCTGCCAACTGACTGGTTATTCTCGCCAAGAGTTGCTGTCAATGAAAACCACCGCTTTAGAGGCTCCAGGGACGCAACTCTGGCCGGCGCGTGAAATCTACTCCCAATCTGATGTCGTCGAAGACGCACCCTTCGAGACCCAGGTACTGTGCCGCGATGGCACCCTGATACCGGTGGAAGTGACCCTCGCTCCGCTGACAGAGGGCAGTGATGTCCTATTCTTGTCCATCATTCGAGATGTCACCAAGCGCGTGGAGGCCGAGCGCTCCCTGCAACGCCGCAACATGGAACTGGCCGCTTTCAACGCAGTGGCTCAGGCGCTATCCTCCTCGCTAGAACTGGAGGAAATCCTGAACCAGGCCCTCTCGAACACCGTTCGCACGATGGGATTCACTGGTGGTCTGATTGCCCTGGCAGATCGCACGGGTGATCTCTTGCCCTTTAGCCACACTGGCCTGCCCTTGCCTTTCGTCGAACGACTGAAAACCAACGGTACGAGTGGTACGCTATGCGACTTTGTTTATCGAGAGGAAAAATCCCTGGGACTGCAAGACCTGCGCCAAGACACTCGGGCAGATGCGGACAAGCTGTTAGAGTTGGGGATGCAATCCTACGCAGGCGCGCCGATTGTCTACCAGAATCGCACTCTGGGTGTCTTTTGTCTCTTTGACACCGTGCCCCATTCCCTTTCTGAAAACGACAGTGCCCTGCTGACTACCATCGGCCAGCAGATCGGCGTGGCGATGGAAAACGCGCGCCTCTTTAGCGACGCCGTGCGCGAGCGCGAAGTAGCCCGCACCTTGCTCAACACCGCCGAAACGCTCAGCACGACGCTCCGGCTCGATAAACTGCTAGAGCGCGTCCTGGATGAACTCCAACGAGTTGTGCCTTACGACGCGGCCTCGATCAGCATGCTGCGCGACGAACGTTGTTGGATCGTTGCTTCTCGCGGCCCGGAGCACACTGCCCCGAGAAGGTTTACTTTGGAGGATCGCCCCCTGGTACGACGGGTCGTGCGCGGACGAGGTCTGGTCATCGTTCCGAACGTGCGCGACGAGCCAGACTGGACCTTTACCGAGGAAACTGCCCTGGTGCGCTCCTGGCTGGGCGTACCGCTGATTTCCAAGGATGAGGTCATCGGCGTGTTGATGATAGATTCCCACCATCTCGACGCATACGACGAGCAAACAGCACGCCTGGCGTTTGCCTTCGCTCAACAAGTAGCTTTGGCCATTGATAGCTCTCGCCTGTACGAACAGACACGGGCACAACTGCGCGAGACCACCCTCCTCCACAGCGTGACCTCCGCTCTCTCCTCCACCCTCGACATGGGCCAGATATTGCCTTACGTGGCTCGCAGCCTGTGCGAGATCCTGAACAGCACCAGCGTGGAAATCTACAACCTGGACGAGGAGAGCAACACAGTCTCCGTCGCCGCCGAGTACGCGACCTCTATGGCCTCTGAAAAGGAGAAACGCTCGACTCTGGGTCAATCCTACGCCCTGGCCGATTTTCCTGCTGCAGCGGAGACCCTGGCCCAACGTCACCCCGTCCAAGTGTTGAGGGATGACCCCGACATAGCCCCGCGCGAGCAGGCCAGGTTAAAAGATCGCGACGCGCAAGTCGTACTGCTCCTGCCGGCGGTGACCGGCGACCACGTGCTGGGCCTCGTCCGGGTGTGGGATAGCCAATCTTCCCGTCACTTTACCACGGGGGAGATCGCGACGGGCCAGACGTTGATCCACCAGGCGGCCGTCTCGATGGAAAACGCTCGTCTGTTTGCAGAGACCCAGCGCCGGGTGCGTGAATTGCGCCTGCTCCACGACGTGGGCCTGGCCGCCTCCTCCGGCGTGCGTTTGGAAGAGACCTTGCAAGCCGCAGCCGAGGCCCTGACCGCCGAGTTGGTGGACGCTCGTGTGACGCTCCTGTTACTGGAGCCAGAGAGTGGCGTCTTGCGCCTGGAGGCCAGCGTGGGCTATCCGCCCGGCGCAATCAAAGACTTGCGTCTGAAATTGGGCGAGGGTATCGTTGGCTGGGTGGCGCAGCACGGCCAACCCGCCCTGGTGCCGGACGTGCGGCTCGACCCCCGTTACTTTGAGGTGGCCCCCGACATCCGCTCCGAATTGTGCGTCCCCCTGACCGCCGGCCCGCTGATTATTGGCGTCCTCAACGTCGAGAGTATCAAACTCAATGCCTTTACAAAGGACGACCAACGCCTGTTGAGCACGTTAGCCAGCAACCTGACCATGCTCGTGGAGCGCGCCCGCCTGTTCGAGCAAGTGGAAGCCGCCAGAGTTGAACTAGAACATCGGGCGGAGGCGCTGGAAGAGGCAAACATCCGCCTGCAGGAACTCGACCGGCTCAAGGACCAGTTCCTCGCCAACATGAGCCACGAACTCCGCACCCCGCTCAACTCCATCATTGGCTTCTCCGAGGTGCTGATGGACGGGCTGGTGGGCGAGATGTCCCCAGAGCAGAGAGATTGCGTGAACGATATTCACTTTAGCGGAGAGCACCTCCTGACCTTGATCAACGACATCCTCGATCTGTCCAAGATCGAGGCCGGGCGCATGACACTGGCCCCGACATCCGTTGACGTGGTGATGTTGCTGGCAGACGTGGAAGCAACCATCACGCCGCTGATCGAGAAAAAATCGCAGACACTGAAAATCGAGTTGGATGATGGCTTGCCTGCCATCATCGCCGATCCCATCCGCATCAAACAAGTGTTGTTGAACCTGCTCAGCAATGCCAACAAATTCACCCTCTTTGAGGGACAAATCACTCTTTCTTGCCGCCTGGCCGGCCCGGCCACAGTGCTCTTCTCCGTGACCGATACCGGCATCGGCATCAAACCAGAGGATCAGGGAATCATTTTCGAGGAATTCCGCCAGGTGGATGGATCGGCGTCACGAGAGATGTCGGGAACTGGGCTGGGGCTGGCAATCAGCAAACGGCTGATCGAAATGCACGGCGGTCACATCTGGGTCGAAAGTGAGTATGGGCACGGCTCAACCTTCTCCTTCCTGCTTCCGCTCGATGGCCCGCCGGAGGCAAAACCACGGCCGTTCAGTAAAACCGGGCTACTTTTACAGGACAAAACCGTGCTGGTGGTCGAGGATGACATCCAACTCAGCAACCTCCTGGCCTTTTACCTGCACCAGGAGGGGTATGCGCCTGTGCAGCACTATAGTGGCCGGGGCGTGCTAGAGCTGGCCCGCGAACTGCGCCCCGTCTTGATTACCCTGGACATTATGCTGCCCGATCAAAACGGCTGGGACGTGCTGCGGGCGCTCAAGTCTGACCAGCAGACCCAAGACATCCCCGTTCTATTCATCTCCGGGCTGGAAGATGGCGAGTTGGCCTTTGGCCTGGGAGCGGTGGGTTACCTGGTCAAGCCAGTGCGTCGAGAGGATCTGCAGCCCCTCCTCGGCAAGCTGGTCGCGTCCAAGCCTGCGGCCCAGGGAGTCAGGGTCTTGGTCGTGGACGATGACCCCCAGTTGCTCCCACTGCTGCAAGAGATGCTGCCGGCGGAATCATACACGCTGTTGGCGGCGCTCAATGGCGATGAAGGGTTGGCTTTGGCGCACGCTGAGCATCCCGACGTGATCTTGCTCGATCTGATGATGCCGGGAATCAGTGGCTTTGAGGTGTTGGAGAAACTCCAGGCCGGCGAAGAAACGGCGGGAATTCCTATCATCATCCTCACGGCCAAAGACGTGACCGCAAAAGAACGCCAACTCCTCGACGATCATATCTATGGGCTGGTGAACAAGGCCACCCTCACTCCACAATCTCTGCTAGAGGCACTGCATCGTATGGACGTGCAGCAGTGATATTACTTGCCTCCCAATCCCCCCGCCGCCGCGAGTTGTTGACGTTGCTGGGGCTGCCGTTCGAGGTAGCGGTGGCGAACGTGGCCGAAGTCCCTCAGGCGGGCGAACCGCCAGACAGCCTGGTCGTCAGGCTGAGCCAGGCCAAGGCCCACGCCGTGGACGCTCGTCCAGACGCCCTCGTCATTGCCTGCGACACCGTCGTCGCGCTAGAGGGCGATCTGCTGGGCAAGCCCCGCGACCCGGCTGCTGCGGTGGCGATGCTGCGCCGTCTGCGCGGGCGCTCCCACGCCGTCTACAGCGCCGTCACCCTGCTGGAGATGGCCTCTGGCCGCACGCTGACCGATGTGGTCGAGACCCAGGTGATGATGCGTCCCTATACCGAGACCGAGATCGCCGCCTACGTCGCCAGCGGTGACCCGCTGGACAAGGCCGGGGCCTATGCCATTCAACACGCCGCATTTCACCCTGTCGCCGAACTGCGGGGCTGCTACGCCAACGTGATGGGGCTGCCCCTCTGCCACCTGACCCGTCTCCTGCGAGCCTGGGAAACCGAGTCTTCGTGCGACGTTCCCGCTGCCTGTCAGGCTCACACCGGGCATCATTGCCCGGTTTATGCCACCATCCTGAATGACCTATGAGAACAAGTAGCAAGTTGCAAGTTGCAAGTTGCAAGTCGCAAGTCGCCATTCTCCTGAGCGTGCTTTTGTTGGCGAGTTGCAGCAGCCCCCCAATCACTCAACCTGCCGACTACCCGACTGCCCTGCCAACCGACCAACCAACTGCTCAATCATTCGACCAACCCGCCGCCCCCGATGCGACCGCTGCCGCTTTCCTGGAAGCCTGGGAGTTGGGCGACTATGGCGCGATGTACGCCCGCCTCTCCCCGGTCAGCCAGGCCGCTATTGACGCCGCTGAGTTTGCGCAACGCTACCAAAATGCGCTCTCTAACGCTACCGTCCTCACCGTCACCACCCGCCTCCAGTCCGCTCTGTGGGAGGACGACCGCGCCTACGCTGCTTACGAGTTGACGTTGGACACAGCGCTGGTGGGCACGCTGATCACCGACACGCTGATGTCGCTCAGCCTGCACGCGGGGCAGTGGTGGGTGGACTGGGACGCTGGCCTGATCTGGCCGCAACTGGCGGGCGACCGCTACTTTCGGCTGGACTATGCCATCCCCATTCGGGCCAACGTCTACGACCGGGCCGGGCTGGGCCTGGCGACCGAGGGCACCATCGTCACCATCGGCGTCATTCCCGGTCAGATTGAGGACGAGATCGCGCTCCTGAGCGCACTGACTTTGGTGACGGGACTGCCCCCGGACGAGATACGCGGGCGGTACATCGCATCGCCCGCCGACTGGAAAGTACCCATCGCCGACATTCCCGCCGAGGTGAGCGTGGACCACAACGACTTGCTCTCCTGCATCCCCGGCATCTACCGGGACGAGAAAGAAGGGCGCACCTATCCCCACGGGAGCATTGCGCCCCACGTCGTTGGCTGGGTGGCCCCCGTGCCGGCCGAGCGACTGGCGGCTTATCGCGCCCAGGGGTACCGGGGTGACGAGTGGGTCGGTGTCTCCGGGCTGGAGGGGTGGGGGGAGGAGATTCTGGCGGGGCAGCACGGCGGCGTGCTCAACATCGTCACCGGGGCGGGGGAGGTGGTGACGACGGTGGCCGAGCAGCCGGCCGTGCCCAGCCGCGCCATTTACACCACCCTCGACCGCAATTTCCAGGAACAAGTGCAGCAAATCCTGGGCGGGCGCAAGGGAGCCATCGTCGTGCTCGACGTGCACACTGGTGCGGTGCTGGCGTTAGCCAGCGGCCCCGGTTTTGATTCCAACGCCTTCGTCGGGCCAGCAGGGGCGGTGAGCCGTTCTCAAATTCTGGCCGACCCTCGCCATCCGCTCTTTAACCGTGCTACCCAGGGCACCTACCCCTCCGCTTCCGTCTTCAAGATCATCACCATGGCGGCGGCGGTGGAGGAGGCGGGAATGGATCCCGATCAAACGTTTTTTTACTGCCCCGGTTACTGGGAAGGGCTGGGGCCAGCCTTTCGTAAAAAGTGCTGGAAGGAGGACGGGCACGGCAACATCAGCCTGAAGGACGGACTGACCGCCTCGTGCGACGTCACGTTCTACGCCGTGGGGCAGACGCTCGATTCAGTGGATCAGAGCTTGCTCCCCCGCTTTGGGCGGGGCTTTGGCTTTGGTGAAAAGACCGGGCTGGTGGGGGTGCTGGAGGAAGGGGGGCTGATGCCCGACCCTGATTGGAAAGTCAACGTCATCGGCGAAAACTGGTGGGCCGGCGACACGATCAACCTGGCTATCGGACAGGGCTATTTGCTGGTGACGCCGCTGCAAGTGGCGCGTATGATCGCGGCGGTCGCCAACGGCGGCACGCTCTACCGGCCCTACGTCATCCAGCGCATCGGCCCGGCCGGGGAGGGTATGCCGGAGCAGGTGACCCAGCCGGAAGTCGTCGGCGCGCTGCCGGTCAGCGCGGAGCACCTGGCGGCCATTCAAGAGGCGCTGTTGGGCGTGACGACCAAATCCATCGGCACCGCGCCTCACCGCTTCGCTGGGTTGAGTATCCCCGTCGCCGGCAAGACCGGCACCGCCGAGAACGGTGGCCCGGATACCGAGCCTCATTCCTGGTTCGCTGCCTACGCCCCGGCCGATAATCCCGAGATCGGCATCGTCGTCCTGGCGGAGAACGCGGGCGAAGGCTCGACCGTGGCCGCGCCTCTGACGCGCCAGGTGGTGGAGGCTTACTACGGCCTGCCTCTCTCCCCGCTACCGCCCCAGGCGGAGGAGGATTACGTCCCGCCTGCGCCCACCCCGCAGCCATAGGTCGGCAGCAACGATGCAGACCTGCAAACTTGGCTCAGGTTTGCCAGCCACGTCTCTGTGAAGTATAATCTTGACCAGGAAGATGGTGTAGAGGTTGATGAAACGAGAGGTGTGACATGGGTATTATGGCTCTTGAGGGAGTAGTAAAACAGGGTCGGATATGGTTAAAGCCCAACGTCCGTCTGCCGGAGAAAACTAGGGTGTACGTGCTCGCCCCCGATATTCAGATTGAACGAGAGGTGCGTGTTTTTAGCCCACACCTGGTGCACCCTGAACAGGCAGCAGATTTTGAGTTGGAGGTCATTGAGGAGCCTATTGATGCCAGCGTATAACACTGCGCGCTTTGATCCTCCTGCGCCCCTGGCACGAGTGACGCTGCGCAACCCATCCACTGGCGCAACCCAGTTGGATGTGCTGATGCTGTTGGATTCCGGCGCTGATGTGACTTTGATTCCGCAGGCAACCGTGAGCCTGCTGGAAGCAGCGGCCATTCCAAATAGCAAGTATGAACTGGCGGGGTTTGACGGTAACGTGAGTCTGGCATCGGTTGTTCGATTAGAGCTTTTACTGTGTGGGCGGACGTTCCGTGGACGATTTCTGTTGATTGATCAAGAATGGGGTATCCTGGGCCGTAATGTGTTGAACTCGATCCCCGTATTGTTGGATGGGCCACATTTGGCGTGGGACGAGTATTGTCCTGGATAGACAAGCCTTATGTGACGTTATGCGTTGTCATCACAAAACCCCAAGTGTCTGCCAGACCTTTAGGTTTTCACGAGAGCATGCGTCGCATCTGCCCTATCCACACTCCCCCGGCCAGCATAGCCGTGCCGCTGACGAGCGCCAGGCAGATGAGTGACGTATCGTCCACTTGCTCTGCATCACTTGTAGTTTGACCCGTTTCTCGTTCCGCATCGTAACCCCAGGCCGCTCCCGCAGCCACGGCCAGCAGTGCCGCGAGTATCACGAGCATGCTTGTCGTGCGCACGAAACGATTCCTCATGTTCCATCATCTCCCTTTTGCAGGAACTTTCGAGGCCCGGACGTTGGTTTCAGGGCGGCGGCGCTGCTGCTTCCCTTGTGATCCCCAGGCCACTCACATAGCTGCCCTGCGTCCGGGCCTGGCGCTGGAGTTTGCTGGGGGCCGGTTCACACCGGTGCACGTAGAATACCACACATCCGGGGGCGTTGCTGGACGGGAGGCCGTCGCTTGGGCGACGCAAAAGGGACGAGAGTTTGCCTCTAACCTGACGCTTGCCCTACGCCCCAAGTAAGTCGGGTTGCCAATCCGACTCACGGACGAGGAGCTGGAAGGCGCGACCTGTCAGAACGGGGCGCATGATGGGGTGGGGCGGGAGTTGGCCGTTGAGTATCACGCTCAAGCCGGGGATGGCCTGGGCCTCGGCCAGCGGCCATTCGTCACGGGCAAAGAAATCGGCCAGGGCGTGGGGTTCGATCCGCAGCAGCCCAAAGAGGTCGTGGGGGGCAGGAGTGCCCCTCAGCCGGGTGCGAAGGGCGACGATAGCCAGATGATCTGGCATGCCGGGGCCGCCCAGGCGCGGTGGGGTCAGGATCACCATCAGGGGCGTGGGCCGTTTCTTGTGCGGCGGGAGAGTTAGCGTATCGATGATTTGCCAACCATGGATCAGATAGGTCTGAGATGGCAGTTCGAGCCGCACGCGCACGCCGAGTTCCTCTCCCACCTCGCGCCGCAGGCAGGCCACGAGGCTTTCGCCGCGCTCAATTGTCCCGCCGATGCCGCCCACGCCGACGGTCGTCGAGCCGTCCGGGCGGGCTTTCCAGTACTTTTGTTTGCCGACCTCGAAATAGTAGGCCGCCTCGTCGTGGACAATGGTCGAGACGCCGACAAGGGCGACGTTCTTACCGCGCAACAGGGGGTGGCGGCGCAGGGGGGGCAAGGCTTGAAAAAGATTCATCTCACTTTGGGCACAGCAATTCCCGGTATCTTTTCAATATTCCGGGGCGTTTGCGCGCTGTAGCCGCGATTGGAAATCGCGCTGACTGTAGGGCAGGTTTCCAAACCTACCTTTCTGTTCAGAGGCAGCAATTCCCGTTATGA
>QMOE01000039.1 GCA_003648125.1 Chloroflexota bacterium | reverse complement strand
CGGAACGCGGCCATCCTGGTCGCATGAGAAGAGGCGGGCAGGATGCCCGCGATCCCAGGCAATCATCGGAACGCGGCCATCCTGGTCGCATGAGAAGAGACGGGCAGGATGCCCGCGATCCCAGGCAGGGGGGAATTGGCATCCAACCAAACTGTGATACAATTAAGCATATCAGAAGTATAAATCAAAGGAGGCGTCATGTTAAACTATCCCCTGGGTATATCTTTCAAAATCGCCGCGCTCTCGCCGCAGATATCGGTCACAGACGCAAGCGGCAACCTGGTACTTTACGTCAAACAAAAGCTCTTCAAGCTCAAGGAAGCCGTCACCGTTTTTGCCGATGCCCAGCAGACACAGCCCTTGTACACGATGAACGCCGACCGGGTACTGGATTTTTCGGCCCGCTACAACTTTGCCAACCAGCAAGGGCTTCCTCTGGGCGCCGTCAAACGTCAAGGGATGAAATCGCTCTGGAAGGCGCGCTACGACATCCTCGACGGGGACGCGGTCGTGATGACCATCCAGGAGGAAGACCCCTGGGTGCGGGTCATAGATAGCTTTCTCAACCAGATTCCCATCGTGGGGCTGTTCTCAGGCTACATGTTCCACCCGGCCTATTTGATCTCGCGCATGGACGAGACGGTCATCATGCGCGTGCAAAAGCAACCGGCCTTTTTCGAGGGCAAGTTCACCATCGAAAAGAAAGCCGAGTTCAGCGAGACCGAAGAAAAGCGGATAATTCTGAGCGTGCTGATGATGCTCTTGCTGGAGCGCACGCGGGGGTAAAACCCGAAACCCCTGGGGTAATCGTTCAGGTGTACGTATGGTTTTCACCGCAGAGCACGCAGAGAACACCGAGTTTTCTCATTTTACTCTTACGAGATGATATTTTCACTTTGCGCCCTCGGCGATCTCTGCGGTAAGAAAAATGGCCCGGCCCGAACGGTTACCTCTGCGCTCCCCTTTCCCCTTTGGCCCTCTCGGTGTAAAATAGGGCGCTATGCGCATCCGCCATCTCAGCCTGACCAACTTTCGCAACTATGCCCGCCTGGAATTGACGCTGCCGGAGCGTCCGCTGCTGCTCCACGGCTCTAACGCCCAGGGCAAAACCAGTTTACTGGAAGCGATATATCTGCTCGCCACCGGCTCATCGCCCCTCACTCCACTCGACCGCCAACTCATCAGGTGGGAGGCCAAAGCTGAGGGGTTACCCTACGCCCGCGTGTGGGCCGAGGTCGCGCACCACGACCGCGTCCAGGAGCTAGAGATCGTCCTGGAGAACCGGCCGCTGGCGAACGGCTCGACCAGGATGCAAAAGAGCATCCGCGTGGACAGAGCACGCAAGCGCCGCGCCGGTCTGGTTGGGCTGCTAAACGTGGTGCTCTTTATGCCGCAGGACGTGGAACTGGTCGCCGGACCGCCCGCCGGCCGCCGTCGCTACATGGACGACACGCTGTGCCAGGTGGACGGGGACTATTGCGCGGCGCTGACGCTTTACACCGAGGCGCTACGTCAGCGCAACGCCGCGCTGCGCCACCTGCGCGACGAGTCAGGCAATCCGGCCCAACTGGCTCCTTTCGAGGAGACGCTGGCCCGCCAGGGAATCATCGTCGCCCACGGGCGGCGCGAACTGATCGCCGCGCTCTCGCAGCGTGCTCGCCACATCCACCAGCAGCTCACCGGCGAGGCGGAATGGCTGCGCTTAGAGTACCGCCCCAACTTTGACCCGGCTGCGCCGCCAGAGTTAAAGTACCAAATGGGGTTGGGCCTGCAACCCTACACAGGGCCACCTTCAGAACTAGGAGCCGAGGAGTTGACGGCGGCCTTCCGGCACGCGCTCCAGGCGCGGCGCAGAAACGAAATCGCGCGTGGAATGACGCTCACCGGCCCGCACCGGGACGAGTTGTGCTTTATCGCTGGCAGCCCCGCCCAGGGCACTCATGCAGTTGACCTGGGCATCTACGGTTCGCGCGGTCAGCAGCGCACGGCGGTACTGGCGCTCAAACTGGCGGAACTCGCGTTCCTGCACGAGCGAACGGGGGAGACGCCCGTGCTCCTGCTGGACGAGGTGCTGGCCGAACTGGACGCCACTCGACGGCACTATCTCCTGGCCCAAGTGGATAGCGTCGAGCAATCGCTGCTCACCGCCACCGACCCCGATATGTTCAGCGCCGAGTTTCGGGAGCGGGCCGCGCTGTGGAAGGTGCAGGGAGGGATCGTGAAACGTGAGGCGTGAAACATCAATGGAACAACTGATTGCGGGCAGCCGAGAATTGCATATCGCGCTCACCGACCATCATCTGGATGCCTTCAAGACCTGCTATCGGGAACTGGCGGACTGGAACCAACGTTTCAACCTGACCGCCATCACTGACCGGGAGGGAGTGTTGGTGCGCCATTTCCTCGACTCGCTCTCCTGCCTCAAGGCGCTGCCCGGTGAGAAACTATCTACCGGGGCGCGAGTGATTGACGTAGGAACAGGGGCCGGGTTTCCGGGATTGCCGCTCAAGATCGTCTACCCAGGGATGCGGCTGACGCTGCTAGAGGCAACGGGCAAGAAAGTGACCTTTCTGGAACACATAGTGCGCCTGTTGGGGCTACAGAGGGTCGAGGTGATTCACGGGCGGGCGGAGGAACTGGGACACGATCCGGCCCACCGCGAACAGTACGACTGGGCGCTGGCTCGCGCTGTGGCGGAAATGCCGACGCTGGTGGAATACCTGCTGCCGCTGGTGCGGGTGGGCGGCGCGATGCTGGCGCAGAAGGGGGAAAACGCCGCTGCCGAGGTACACAGAGCCGCAGTCGCCATCACCACACTGGGCGGGCGGGTGCGGCAACTATCGCCGGTGGAACTGCGCGGCCTGGCCGAGACGCGCCACCTGGTGGTGGTGGATAAAGTGGCCGCCACGCCAGAAAAGTATCCTCGCCGGCCGGGCGTACCCAAGAAGCGTCCGCTAAAGCTGTGATGGTTGGCAAAACCGCCCTAATCGCGGATGGCCCAAGAGTCAACGTAGGTCACTTTCTGCAAGTGCCGGGCACCTAGCAGTTACCACCATCTACGCAGCGGCAGATTGACGGAATCATTGCCCCTCTACCGGCCTCCCCGCCTGCACCCACGCCGCTTTGGCATCATCGTAACCCATCTGGTACAGCCGCTCATGGTTATCCGGGTTGTAGCGGATAATCTCTGCCAGGGGTATGGGCTGCTGGGGTGAAACGATGACGGGTGGCTCAATTTCCTGGTGACCCAGGTCAGATAGCCCAATCTGCGGGGTGATCAAAGATTGCCCCTTTAATTGTGCTCTCAATGTCTCGTTCTCCGCCTTGAGGCGGGCGTTCTCCAGGGTCAGCCGCACTACCTGATTGGTGCGGTGAAAGAGCTTTAGATCAGCCTGGAACGAGGCCAGCAGCGCCCACTCGAAGGCGGCCTGGGCAGCCGCCAGCAGCCCGCTCACGCCACCGACGGGCGCATAGCGGGGGCGATCCTCCTCACTCTCCCAGGGAGTCATCAGCACCACCACAATGTCCTCGGCGCCGGCGTCAATGGCCGGACCGAGCGGCGTGTTGGCGACGGTGCCGCCGTCCCAGAAAGATACATCATCAATCTTTGTAGGCGGATAGATCAGCGGGATGCTGCAACTGGCGAGGATGTGATCCAGCGTGATCTCGACGCGCTCGCAGCGGCTAGAGGACGCGGGATCGGGGCTGTTGCCAAAGACGCGCAGCCGGCCTGTCTCCATCTCGACGACAGTGACGCGCAGGCTCTTGTCCGGGACCGGCGCGTTGATGCGTGCCAGGTCTATCCAACCCTCCTCGACCAGCGTCTTGCGCAGCGGGGCCGTATCCAGCAGATGATCCCACTCGTCCAGCGAGAACAGGTCCCAGGCGCGCTTTTGCACGTCGTCGGTCGTCAGCCGCCGCCACAGCGCCCACAGCGAGTGAGACGTATGGCCCGAGGCGATGGCGGCCCCGTTCACGGCCCCGATGGACGTGCCGACGACGATGTCGGGAACCCATTCGTGCTCCTCAAGAAAGCGGAGCACGCCCACGTGGTAGGCTCCGCGCCCGCCGCCGCCGGAGAGCACCAAAGCTCTGGGGGTGTTTGAATGGGTCATTGACTGTCTCCTCAATCAGTTACACAGGTTTTAGGTGCCCGGCACTTTTTGCCGGGCACCTGAGAAGTAAAGAAACGCGGCTGGAAACCGCGCCTACTCCGCCAGCAGATCGTAATGCACCTGCGGCGCTCGCCGTTCCACTGTCTGCTCGGCGGTCAGCGCCAGGCGCAGCAGGGTGCTCTCTTGCCAGGCGCGCCCAATGGCCTGCATGCCGATGGGCAGTCCGGCCTCGTCGTAGCCCGCCGGGAAGGAGATGGCCGGCAATCCGGTAAAGTTGGCCTGCGTCGTGAAACGCATGATCTCTACCAGCGTGGTCAAATCAGATTCGCCATCCGGCAGGGCGGCCTGGGGAATGACGGGAGCGGTCAGCCCGGTGGTCGGGGTGACGATGGCGTCTACTTGTTCGAGAGCGCGGTCAAAGCTGTTCATCAACTGGGCGCGCACCCGCTGCGCCTGGATATAATCGCGGGTGGTGAACTCGCGCGCCATCGCCAGATTGATGCGCACGTCCAGGCCGTGCTCGCGGTGATGGTCGTCATAGTAACGACCCATCGCCTGGGCCATCTCTCCGGCAATCGTGAGCGTGTGCGCCACCCGCGCGTTTTCGAGATTGGGGATCACGATCTCGCGCACTTGCGCCCCGGCGCGCTCCAACTCTTTGAGCAGCGATTCGCAGGCCGAGACCACGCTGGTGGCGGCGTGGCGGAACCAGGGCCAGTAGACACCCAGCGTCAGGTCGCTCAAGTCCAGATTATCCCAGCCCGCCAGCGTGGGCGGAGGCTGGTACAGCGAGTGATGATCTCTAGGATCGGGGCCGGCCAGCAGGCCAAAGGCCAGGGCGGCGTCGGTGGCGGTGGCCGCCAGCGGCCCCAGGTGAGCGACGCTCCAACACAGCGGCGCGGCGCCAAACTCGCTCACCCGGCCAAAGGTGGGCTTCAGCCCCACCAGCCCGCAGAACGACGACGGGATGCGGATCGAGCCGCCGCCGTCCGCGCCGATAGCGACCGGGCACAGTCCCGAGGCCACCGCTGCGCCCGGCCCGCTCGAGCTGCCGCCGGTATAGTGAGCGGGGTTGTAGGGGTTACGGGCCGTCCCGTGATGAGGATTCAGCCCGGTCACGCCGATGCCGATCTCGTGCATGTTGGCCTTGCCGATCAAGAGCGCGCCCGCCGCCCGCATACGGGCTACCACGGTCGAATCCTCGGCCGCCGGGGACTTGCCCAGGAAGGCAGTGCCAACTGTGGTGGGGTACGGCGTCATGTCCAACTCATCCTTGACCGCCACCGGCACGCCGTCAAAGAGGCTCAACGCGCGTCCCTCTTGGATGCGCTGCGTGGATGCGGCGGCCTGCTTTAGCACGTCCTCGCGTTCTACGGCGATGATGGCGCGGAGGGGCGGGTCGGCGCTGTTGCTGACCTCAATCGCTTCCAATACCTTGCGCGCCACTTTATCCGGGGTGGCTGTCCCCTCCCGATAGGCCCTGGCATAGTCGTGGGCGGTGGCAAAGTGAAAGCCGGGGCCGGGCAGGTCGCGCGGGCCGGGCCACTCGGCCTGCGGCACGCCCCCCGCCTGGGAGACTGGCTCGCCTGTGATGCGCAGCGGGTACATGACAGGCGGTTCGTCAATCCGTTGCTCCCGCAGCCGGGAGATCCCGGCGCTCTTGAGCAGGGAGGGAATCAGCAAGCCGCGCAGCGGGCTTTCGAGCAGCGCCACGAACAGGCGCAGCGGCAGTCCCGCCAGGTATGGCAATTTGACTGATTTGAGGTCGTATTCTACTTCTTGGGTTGTTGGGTTGGTCATTTCGATACCTCCTTCTGTGCGCCGGATACTCGGCGCCAGTGACCTTTTATCCCCAATTCGAGGGTCTTACGTCGCGGAATTCGCGGTCGGCCAGTTTAAGGAAGAACGCTCGTAGCTCTTCCAGAGTCAATGGTTTCAGCATTATGGGCAGGTCCTCTAGTTTCGCAACCTCACGCATCATCCCGGCCAGCCAGAACTCGGTCAGGCCAGCGTCTTTTTGCTTGGCTAACGCCACCAGTCGTTCAAAGTCATATCCAGTTCGCAGGAGAAAGTACAGGTCTACAAAATCCTTGCTCTCCGCGCGTCCAAAGAGGCTCAGAATCTTGTTGACTGCAATGTTTTCTTCCGCGTCCAGGATGATGCCTTCAATCTCTTGACGCACGCCAAACTGGATATCTGCATCGCGCACCAGATCAATTTTCAAGGTCGGCTCGGAGCGCGATTCTAAAAAGAACATCTGAAAATGGGGGGTAGTGGCGCCACTGCGTACCTGGCAGTCCAGGCTATTTGCAATCAAAGGCATCTCGCGCCTGATTAGCGGCAGCGCATCATCGTCGGTAGTAAAGAGGTCAATGTCTCCACTGAGCCGGTGGTGGAGATAGAACGCCGACAGGGCCGTGCCGCCGGTCAGGAAAAAACGCGATCCCACATCGCCGGCAAAGAAGGCCCGCAAAAAGCGGCGCTGCAACGGGGTCAGTACATCGCTAACGTTCGTCACGGTTCCACACCTCGATCGCGTGCTCCCAAACCTCCCGAACCTGCGGGCGGAGTCGCAGTTGCTCGAAATGTCCCCGCAGGTCGGATGGAGTGATGTAGCGCCAGATATCGTCGAAATGGGCGCGCTCCAGAATGCGGCTCATCACCCACAGCTTGCGCGGTTCATCGTCGCCACGCAGAATCTCGCGCACCTCCTCCTCGGTGATGTCATAGTCCCAGAAAAAGTAGGGGCGTTGGGACTTGGTCATTGGGGATTGGTCATTAGTCATTGCTCATCCAGCCTCGGCTGCGCTCGACCGCCTTTTTCCATCCGGCGTAGGCCTCCTCACGCCGGGCCTCGTCCCACTGCGGCTCGAATATCCGGTCCACGCTCCAATTGGCCCGTAGCTCGTCCAGCCCCGACCACAGCCCGGTCGCCAGCCCGGCGGCGTAGGCCGCTCCCAGGGCGGTCGTCTCGTGGACGACCGGACGCACGACCGGCACGCCTAAAACGTCGGCTTGCAATTGCATCAAAAAGTTGTTGACTGTCGCGCCGCCATCTACTTTGAGCGCGGTCAGATTGATGCCTGAATCGGCCCGCATTGCCTCCAACACATCGCGCGTCTGGTAGCAGATCGCCTCCAGCGTGGCACGGACGATGTGGGCGCGGGTGACGTAGCGGGTGAGGCCGACGATGACGCCGCGCGCGTCCATATCCCAGTAAGGGGCAAAGAGACCGGAGAAAGCGGGGACAAAGTAAATGCCACCGGCATCGTCCACGCTTTGGGCGATGGTTTCCGTCTCGGCAGCGTTCTGGATCAGGCCCAGGTTATCGCGCAGCCACTGGACAGCCGCGCCGGTGATGGCGATGGAGCCTTCCAGCGCGTAGGTCGCGCCCGATGGCAGGCCGTAGGCGACGGTGGTCAGCAGGCCGCTTTTCGAGGGAACTGGTTCGGGGCCGGTGTTGAGCAGCATAAAGCAGCCGGTGCCGTAGGTGTTCTTGGCCTCGCCGGGCGAGTAGCATGTCTGGCCGAAGAGGGCCGCCTGCTGATCGCCCAGGTCGCCACAGACGGGGAGCGCACCGCCGACGGGACCCTCGGCCCGCGTCGCGCCGTAAAAGTTGGGGTCGGAGGAGGGGCGGATGGCGGGCAGCATCTGGCGCGGGATGGAGAGAATCCCCAGCAGTTCGTCATCCCAATCGAGCGCGCGCAGGTTCATCAGCATGGTGCGGGATGCGTTGGTCACGTCGGTGATGTGCGCGCCGGTCAGGTTCCAAATGACCCAGGTATCCACGTTGCCAAAGATGGCTTGGCCCGCCTCCGCCTTCTCTCGCAGGCCGGGGACGTTATCTAGCATCCATTTTAATTTGGGGCCGGAAAAGTAGGTGGCGATGGGCAGGCCGGTCTTTTGGCGGAAGGTAGGTTCCAGGCCATCAGCGACGAGTTGTTGGCATATCTCGCGGGTGCGCGTATCCTGCCAGACGAGCGCGTGATAGAGCGGCTCGCCGGTGGCGGGGTCCCAGACGATGGTCGTCTCGCGCTGGTTGGTGACGCCGATGCCGGCGATCTCTTGCGGCTGGATGCCGCTCTCGGCCAGAGCGCCGCCGATGACGCGCCGCGTCTTGGCCCAAATCTCGCCGGCGTCGTGCTCGACCCAGCCGGGCTGGGGGTAGATTTGGGTGTGTTCTTCGTATTGGGAGGCGACTATGTGGCCCGCCTGGTCAAAGAGCATAAAGCGGGTGCCGGTGGTGCCCTGGTCTATTGCGGCGGCATATTTTGGCATGGGAATTCCTCCATCTCCTCCCAATTCAGCCCCACCTTCAAATCAGCCTTGAGGGGCGCTTGAAGCTCAAAAGCGCTCTCCATCACCTCGCGCATCAACGGCGCGACCGCTTCCACCTCCTCCTGCGGCGCTTCGACGACCAACTCGTCGTGTACCTGCAAAATCATGCGCGTCCGCAGCCCCCGCTCCTGGAGCGCCCGGTGCAGGCGGATGGTGGCAATGTTGATGATGTCGGCGGCGCTGCCCTGGATTGGCGCATTGATGGCCGCCCGTTCGACCGACTGACGCACGTTGTGAGAGGCGCTGCTTCCGGGCAGTAGCTCCGGGAAGTAACAGCGCCGCCCCAACAGAGTCTCCACGTACCCCTGGCGCGTGGCGAGCGCCTTGGTCGAATCAATGTACTCGCGCACCCTGGGGAAACGCTCAAAGTAGGTCTTGATAAAATCCTCCGCCTCGGCCTGCGTCATGCCAGTGGTATTGGAGAGACCATAGGCGGTCTGGCCGTAGGAGAGGCCAAAGTTGACCGCCTTGGCCACGCGGCGCATATCGGAGGTCACCTCCGCCAGCGGGACACCCATAATGGCGGCGGCGGTGCTGGCGTGGACGTCCTCGCCGCGCGCGAACGCGCCCAGCAGCCCCTCGTCGCCAGAGATGTGGGCCATCACACGCAGTTCGACCTGGGAATAGTCGGCGCCGATCAGCTTCCAGCCCGGCGCGGCGACAAAGGCCCGCCGCACCCGCCGGCCAAGCTCCGTGCGGATGGGGATGTTTTGCAGGTTGGGGTTGCTGCTGCTCAACCGCCCGGTCGTCGTGCCGGTCTGCTTGTAGGAGGTGTGCAGCCGCCCGGTGCGCGGATTGACCAGCCGGGGCAGTGCGTCCACGTAGGTTGATTTTAGCTTGGCGAGCGTGCGGTGCTCCAGGATGAGGTCAATTACGGGATGCTTCCCCCGCAGCCGCTCCAACACGTCCGCCGCGGTCGAAAAGTGGCCGGACTTGGTGCGGCGCAGCCCCTTGCTGGGCAGCCCCAGCGTTTTGAAGAGAACATCGGAGAGTTGCTGGGTAGAGTTGATGTTAAAGTTGCGGCCCGCCTTTTTATAGATTTGAGCCTCCAACTCGCCCAGGCGGGTGGTCAGCTCCCCCGATATTTTCTCCAGGTAGGAGGTGTCGAGCAGCACGCCGGCCGCCTCCATCGCCGCCAGCACCGGAATCAGAGGCATCTCTAGCTCGGTAAAGAGCGGCCAGAGATGCTTTTTCTTCAACTCTGGCTTCAGAATCTCGACCAGGCGGTGCGTCATGTCCACGTCGGCGCAGGCGTAGGGGGCCGCCCGCGCAACTGCGACCCGATCCATCGTGATCTGTTTCTTGCCCTTGCCGATCAGGTCGCTGATGGGCGTCATGCGCTGACCAAGCCGCACCCAGGCCAGGTTCTTTAGTCCCAGGTTCCTGGAACTGGGGTTGATGAGCCACTCGGCGACCATCGTATCAAAGGCCAGTCCCGCCACGCGCGCGCCGGCCTGTTCCAGCACCGTCAGATCGTACTTGATGTTGTGGCCGTATTTGGGCCGCGCGGGATCGCTCAACAGGGGAGCCAGCGCTTCGAGCACCGTCTCTTGATCCAACTGCGGGTCGCCAGGCGGGGCCTTGACCGGGATATAATAGCCGCGCTCGGCCTCATCAGTGAGGGCCAGTCCGACTAACTCGGCCAGCATCTG
>QMOE01000038.1 GCA_003648125.1 Chloroflexota bacterium | reverse complement strand
CTACATCAACGAACTGATGGCGCTCAACACTCGCACGTTAGAGGACGAGGACGGCGACCACGATGACTGGATCGAACTCTACAACGCGGGGACGGTGGACATTGATCTGGGCGGGATGTACTTTTCCAACAACATCGGCCTCACGGCCCAGTACACGATTCCTGCCGGCATTACGGTTCCCGCCGGAGGCTACCTTGTCCTGTGGGCCGATGGTGATGGCGAGAACGATCACCTCAATTTCAAACTTTCGGGCGCGGGCGAGTACGTGGGTTTGTTCGATAGCGCGGCCGGTCACTATGCTCCTATTGACGCGGTCTACTACGACCCCCAGACGCCCGACATCTCCTGGGGCCGCTTCCCCAACGGAGGGAGCGAGTGGCGCGCGATGGACGATCCCACGCCCGGCGAATCCAATCGCTTGCAGCCTCCCCAATTCTCGCAGACGATGCGCGCGCCCGCCTGGCCCGGCGCGGGCGAGAGCGTGACCGTGACCGCTGTCGTCACCGCCGGCAACTCCATCGTCTCCGTCACGCTGTGGTACGACGCGGGGAGTGGTTTTCAGGCCGCGCCGATGGCTGCCAGTGGGACAAGTTGGCAACTTGTCCTACCCGCGCAGGCTGAGGGCGCGCTGGTGAGCTATTACTTGGAGGCGCTGGATAGTGTGGGGCAGCGGACGCTGCATCCCGCCGCCGCGCCCACGGTCGCGCACCGCTACCTGGTCGGCTATGCGCCTCCGGCTGTGACGGTCAACGAGTTTCTGGCCGCGAACCGGGCCGTCAATCAGGATGAGGCGGGCGAGTACGACGATTGGCTAGAGTTGTACAACAGCGGGGAGGTCGCGGCTGTGCTGGATGAGATGTATCTCACGGATGATTTGAGCCAGCCGAAAAAATGGCAACTGCCGCCCGATACTGTCATCCCGCCAGGAGGCTACCTCTTGATCTGGTGCGATAGGGATACAGGCCAGGGTTCGCTGCACGCCAATTTCAAGCTGGATCGGGAGGGGGAGGAGATTGGTCTCTTTGCCGATGATGCCCACGCCAACGTCCCGCTAGAGATGATCGTTTTCGGGCCGCAGCAGGAGGATGTTTCCTACGGGCGGCAGCCAGACGGGGCGGATGCGTGGGGGTTTCTCGATCCGCCGACGCCGGGGGATGGTAATGGCTGATCAGTCCTTCAGCAGTTGTTCGATCTCTCGGATCAGAAAGGGCAGGTTGGGGCGGGCGAACGAGATATCGGGCGCGGGAACGCGGTGGTGCTTGATGTCGGGGGGGATGTGCTGGTGGTGGGGATGAGTGGAGGCCAAGTCGGGGTTGTTGGGATGGGACTGAGAATCGTACCAACACAGCTTTTCGTCACCATGCCAGATTTCATAGCCATAACCGGTGATCCGCCCCGGTCTATCTGCGAAAGAGAGTTTTTCTCGCACGACGATGCGGTAATCACCTATTTCCAGTTCGCCAGCCAGACGAGCTGCAGTTCTACCGCGCCGGACGACCGTCAAAGTTGAACGGTGTATGGAAGGGTAATGTCGCTGGAGGGTGTATATGAACCGCTCGTACTCAGGCAGCGACTGTAAGGGATTCATGGCGGGCTGTGCGTCCGATCAGGTAAGAAAGGTTGGGGATGGCTGTTTGTTGCAACAAGGACTGGACCGCTTGGCGGTACCGCTCCTGGCGTTCGAGGAGTATCTCGTAGGTACCGGCCCATTCACTCCAGTCCAGCACCCAGGCGTCGTCTTGGGGTTCTTCGCCGTGTTTGTAGGCTTTGTAGAACGTCTCGGTCAGGACGCCGTATTTTCGCTCAAACATCAGTAGATCTTCTTCCATAGCGTGAATATCTTGAAGGATTTCGTCTAGCGTCATCGCATCACTCCCTTTCCCCGCTTATTATCAATGGGGCAGGCATTGAACTATTGCTATTATACCGGTGTCAGTTGGGCAAGTCAAGCTGATATTTTCCGGGGGCAGGTAATGAACAGAATCTCGAATCTCAAATTTCTAGTCTGCGCGGCTCTGGCCTTGATCTGCCTGTTGGCGGACGGGCGCGTCGTGGCCCAGGCTGACGCTTTCACTGGCGGCGCGCTGACGGAGGATACCGCGCTCTCGGCCGACGGCAGCCCCTACGTCATCAGCGCCGACATCATCGTGCCAACCGGCATCACGCTGACCGTCGAGCCGGGCGCGGCGCTCCGCTTTCAGGCCGGCCGCGCGCTGCGCGTGGAGGGCGGGCGGCTCGTGGCGGAAGGGACATCGTCTCAACCGATTTTGTTCACCCGCGATGGCGCCGACCCGTGGGGCGCTGTCGTTTTCCAGGACAGCCGCGCCGATAACTGCATCGTCTACGCCACGATCGAGTACGCCAGGGTGGCCGAGGCCAACCAGTATTGGCAGGGCGTCATTGCCTACGACTCTGACCTGCGCGTGGAGCGCAGCATCATCCGTCATCTGGGGCTGATGGGGCTGACTCTGGAGCGCAGCCAGGCGCAGATATTGGATAACGAAATCTATGACGTGGGCCTGGACGGAATCCACGTCGTGGGCGGAGAGGTCGTCGCGCGCGGCAACCACGTCTACGAAGCGTATGAGGGCATCGAGCTTGAGCACATGTTCACGCCGGCGGTGTTGAGCGATAATCACGTCCACCACATCACGGATGATTGCATTGATTTTGATGCCTCGTTGGCGGTCGTCGAGCGCAGCGAGCTGCACCACTGCGGCAACAAGGGGATTTCCATCTCTTATGGCTCGGCCGTGACGCTGACGAATAATCTGATCTATGCGAGCGCGGAGGGTATCGCGGTGCAGGATGGCTCGACTGCACGCATAGTGAACAACACGGTGGTGGATAATCAACTCGGCGTCGGGTTGCACAAGCACTACCTGGAGAGCGGTGGCATCGCCACGCTGGTCAACTGCATCTTGTGGGGGAACGGGACCGAGTTAGAGTTGCGTGATGGCTCCAGGGTTGACGTCACCTACTCCAACGTCGAGGGCGGCTGGCCCGGTGAGGGGAACAGCGCCGCCGACCCGCAATTTATCGCCCCGCAAGAGGGCGACTATCAGTTGTGGCAGGATTCGCCCTGCATGGACGCCGCATCGCCTGCCGGCGCGCCGGGCGAAGATATTCGGCGCGCTCCCCGGCCGCAGCGAGAGGGGTACGACCAGGGGGCATACGAGCTTTCCGCCCAGGCCGATTCTCTAATTGTCATCAACGAGTTGCAATATCACCCCCGCTCCGACGATCACGGTGAGGAGTACATCGAGCTTTATAACCCCGGCCCGGCCGCCGTTGACCTCTCCGGCTGGCGGTTCAGCGATGGCATCGAGTACACTTTTCCCGTGAGTGCCTCCATTCCCTCTGGTGGCTATGTCGTCGTCGGCCACGACCCGGCCACGGTCGAAACCGTCTATGGCATCGGCGGCGTGTTGGGGCCGTTCGTGAGCGGACGACTCTCCAACGGCGGCGAGCGAGTGGCTATCGAGGACTCGCTGGGCGCTGTGGTGGACGAGGTGACTTATGACGACCATCTCCCCTGGCCGGAGGCGGCGGATGGGGACGGGCCGGCGATGGAGCTGATCAACCCGACCTTTGATAACGACCGGCCCTGCTCCTGGGGTTCCAGCGTGGGACTGGGCACCCCCGGCGCGCAAAACAGCGTCTACTCCGCCGATAACATTCCCCCTTGCATCACCGGCGTGGCGCACGCAGGGCAGGGGAACCCAGCCCCTACTATGCCCACATCCAGTCAGCCGGTTACAGTCACCGCTCTGGTGGACGATAACAGCGCGGTTGCCGCCGTGACGCTTTACTATCGCCCCCAGGGAGCGTCAGCTTACACCACGCTGCCGATGAGCGGTGGCCCTGTCTACACCGCCCTCATCCCGCCCCAGAGCGATGGCAAGTACGTCGAGTTCTACGTCACCGCCAGCGACGACGAAGCAGCCACGCGCACTGTGCCGGACGGCGCGCCGGGCACCGTCTCCGCCGAGACCGGGCTGCCCGTTACCGTCAGCTACCTCTACCTGGTGGAGAACACGCCGCCCAGCGGCAGCCTGCCCATCTACCGGCTGATTATGACAGAGGAGAACCGGACCGAGTTGATCACCCGCGATCTCTATTCCAACGTTCTGCTGGACGCGACTTTTGTTTACGGACCCAGCCCTTACTACAACGTCGGCGTGCGCTACCGGGGCGAGAGCACGCGCGATGTCTGGCCCCGCCCGTACAGAATCAAGTTCCCCGACGCGCGCGAGTTCGAGGATCGGGAGCGCATCAATTTGGTGAGCGACGAACTGGGCCGCGAATCGCTGGCCCACGATCTGTTCCAGCGCGTGGGGCTGCCCTCCTCGGATACCCGCTTTGTGACGTTCTACATCAACGCGAGTTTGGAGGGCGACTATTTGGACGTCGAGCAGGTGGATAACGACTTTTTGGAGGCGCATTTTCCCGGCGACGACGACGGAAACCTCTATCGCGGCAAAGATGGGGCCGACCTGCACTATCGCGGCGCCGACCCCGATGATTACGCCCCCTACTATCTCAAAAAGAATAACGAGGACGCGGACGACTATGCCGACATCATCGCGCTGACCGACGCGCTCGACAATAGCTCCGATGCAAACTTTCGCGCCGAGGCGGAAGCGCTGGCCGATATGCGCCAATGGGTGCGCTGGTTCGCGGTCCAGGCGGTGCTCGATAATCACGAGGGCGCGCTGTGGATCGGCCAGGGCGACGATTACTTTCTCTATCGCCGCCCCTCCGATGGCCGCTTTATCCTCATCTCGTGGGATCACGACTGCACCTTTATGTACGCCGATCACTCCATCTGGGAGCCAAACTGGTTAGCCAGCACGGTCGTCAAGCGCATCTTGAATTACCCGGATTTCACGCGCTGGTATTACCAGGACATTGCCTCTATCGCAGCGAACGAGTTCTCGGTGGCCGAGATGTACCCGCGCATTGACGCGCTGCCCGGCGTGGTGGAAGCCGATGAGAGGGATTGGATCAGGCAATACGTCGCCGCCCGCATCCCGTCGCTGAACAGCCAGATACCGGCGACGACGCTCTCCATCAGCACCAACGGCGGGGATGATTTTACGACCACCGGCGCGATGGTGACGCTGGAGGGGAATTGCTCCCCGCTGCGCGATGTATTGGTCAACGGCGGCGCGGACGGCGTGAGCTATCCCACGGCCACGACCTATCGCTACGAGGGTCTGCTGTGGGACGAGGACAATCTTTTTACCGTCAGTGACGGGCTGGACAGTTTCACGATCACGGTGCATTGGGACTCTTTCCACGGCGGCACGCTGACGGAGGATACGCTGATCACGACCAGCCCCTATCCCTACGCCATCACCGATAACATCATCGTCCCGGCCAACGTCACACTGACCGTGGAGCCGGGGGTGACGTTTCATTTCAAGGAGAATCGCTACCTGCGCGTGAACGGGGGCGGGCGGCTGCTGGCGGAAGGGACAGCCGCGCAGCCTATTGTTTTCACCCGGCAGGGCAGCGAGTATTGGGGCGGCATCCTGCTCGACCAGACGCAGGAGGATAATCGCATCGCGCACGCGGTGATCGAGTACACGCGCGAGGTGATCAGCAACCCGCGCAGTCACGGCGTCTCGGCCTACGGCGCGCGCGTTACCATCAGCGATAGCGTCATCCGCCATACCGATTTCAGCGTCGCCGTGCAGACCTACCCCTGGATGGGGCTTGACCCCACGGTCTATTTGCTGCGCAACGAGATTTACGATATTCAGCGCGATGCCGTCCACGTCACCGGTGGGTACGCCTACATCCAGGGTAATCACATCTACGACGTGCGGCACGGCGCTTACGAGTTCGAGGGCATCGAGGTCAGCCACATGGATGTGACTACTCCGGCGGTGCTGCTGGATAATCACGTCCACGACGTCTCCGACGATTGTTTGGATTTGAACGATTCGTCGGCCATCATCGAGCGGAACGAACTGCACCACTGCGGCGACAAGGGCATCTCTATCGGCGACCCTTCCTCCACGACGCTGGTGAACAACCTGGTCTACTCCTGCCTGGGCAAGAGCGAGGATCCCCACAGCGGCGCTTGCATCGCGGTCAAAGATGGCGCGGTCTCGTACATTATGAACAATACTGTGGCCGATTGCCGGCGCGGTGTCTACGTCTACGAGGGGCACGCGGGCGATGGTGGGGGGAGCGCCACGGTGGTCAACTCTATCCTGTGGGGGCACAGCATAGCGGCGCTAGAGTTGGACGCGCTCTCCACCGTCGCCGTCACCTACTCCGATATCGAAGGTGGCTGGGCGGGCGAGGGGAATATCGACCTCGACCCGCTGTTTCGCGGGCCGCAGAGCGGCATTTATCGGCTGCTAGAGGAATCACCGTGCGTGGACACTGGCACTGCCGCGGGCGCGCCGGACGTGGACGTGCGCGGCGTCTACCGGCCCCACGGCGAGGGGTACGAGCGGGGTGCGCACGAGTTTTTCGAGTTCTTTTCCGTCTATCTGCCGCTGGCGATGAGGGGTGATTGAGGGCGCGGATGGGTAGGATTCACGGATTGTCCGCGTCCGCCACCCGGCGGTAAAAGAGCGGCATCCGCTGGACCGGAGCGTCGCTAAAGGTGTGCGCGGTCAGCATCCGCTCGCGGGCCGCCGCCAGCCTGGTCTCGTCGTTGGCGTGGATGGTGAACAGCGGTGTGTCCTTTTGCACCAGATCGCCCGCTTTGTAGTGCACAATCACGCCGACGCTGTGGTCAATCTGGTCGCTCATCTCTTCTCGTCCGCCTCCCAGTTCCATCACGGCCTTTCCAATTTCGGCGGCGTCCGCGGCAGCCAGGTAGCCGCTGCGCGGCGCGGGAACCGGCTCAATCAACTCGGCATGGGGCAACAGGTCGGGGTCGTCAACGTAGCGCACGTCACCGCCCTGCGCCTCCACCATGTCCCTGAACTTGTGCCAGGCCGCGCCCGAGTTGAGCGTCTCCAGCGCCAGCGTCAGTGCGGCGTTGGTGTCGGGCGCTTTGTTCCCCAGGATCAACATCTCTGAAGCCACCACCAGGCAGTGATCGCGAAAGTCATCCGGGCCGCCCTCGTGGAGTGTATTGATCGCTTCCCGTACCTCAAGTGCGTTCCCCACCGCCCAGCCCAACGGCTGGCTCATATCAGAGATGAGGGCGACCACGCGCCGGCCGGCCTGCTGGCCTAAATGGACTAGCGCCTCGGCCAGTATTTCTGCATCTTCCTGCGTCTTCATGAACGCGCCGCTGCCCGCCTTGACGTCCAATACGATGGCATCGGCGCCGGCGGCGAGTTTTTTGCTCATGATTGAGCTGACGATCAGGGGGATAGATTCAACAGTGGCCGTCACGTCGCGCAAGGCGTACATCTTGCGGTCAGCCGGGGCCAGGTCGGCCGATTGCCCGGCCAGTACGATACCGATTTTCCCGAGTTGGGCTTTGAATTCCACCTCGCTCATCTCGGTGCGGTAGCCGGGGATTGATTCCAGCTTGTCCACTGTGCCGCCAGTGAGTCCCAGCCCCCGCCCGGTCATCTTGGCGACCGGCATCCCGCAGGCCGCGACCAACGGCGCTACGACCAGGCTGACTTTGTCGCCGACGCCGCCGGTAGAGTGCTTGTCCACCACAAGGGGGGCGATCTCTTTCAGGTCAAGCATGTCGCCCGAGTGGGCCATCGCCAGCGTCAGGTCGAGTGTCTCGCGGTCGGTCATACCGCGCAGATAGATAGCCATCAGCCATGCGGCGGCCTGGTAGTCGGGGATCTCGCCCGCCGTATAGCCGTGGATAAAGAACTCGATCTCTTCTTGAGAGAGTTCGCCACCGTCCCGTTTTTTTGCAATCACGTCTATTGCGTGCATAGTTCACCTCGTTTTGCTCGTGTTGTGGAGATGGCCCTATTATATCACGAATTGAGCTGAAAGGGCAAAGTCGTTCAAATTGCATTGTTGGTTGATTGAGGATATAATTAGAACCTAAAGAGAAGGAGGAATATAATTCGTGACCAAAGTTGACTTGATCTTGACCGGCGGCAGCGTCGCCACGATGAACGATGATTTTGACCTGTTCGACCCCGGCGCGGTCGCTATCCGCGATGGAGATATCGAGGCCGTGGGGCCGGCTGACGAGATCGCTGCTGGCTACACCGCAGACGAGGTGCTGGATTGCAGCGGCTGCGCCGTCATCCCAGGCTTGATCAATGCCCACACTCACGCCCCGATGACTTTGCTCAGAGGGTTAGCTGACGACTTGCGCTTGGACGTCTGGTTGATGGGTTACATGATGCCGGTGGAGCACGAGTTCGTGCGCCCCGATTTTTGCTGGCTGGGGACGCAACTGGCCTGCGCCGAAATGATCCGTTCCGGTACCACCTGCTTTGCCGACATGTACTATTATGAGGAGGCCGTGGCCGACGCCACCGCGCAGGCCGGTATGCGGGCCGTGTGCGCCGAGACCGTGCTCCAATTCCCCTCGCCCGACGCGCTGAGTTACGACGAGAGCCTCGAGCGCACCCGCGACTTTATCCAGCGCTGGAAGGGACACCCCCTGATCACCCCGGCGGTTGGCCCCCACGCCCCCTACACCACCACCGCCGAGTTGTTGCAATCCTGCGCCCAGATCGCGCTCGAGTTCGACGTGCCGCTGCATATCCACATCGCCGAGACCGCGCGCGAGGTGGAGGAACATCGAGCCAAATATGATATGCCGATGGTGCCATGGGTGAAAAAACAGCACGTCTTTGAGGCCCGGGCCATCGCTGCCCACTGCGTCCACCTGGACGAAGGGGAGATGCGCACTCTGCTGCACCACGGGGTCGGCGTGGTTCACAACCCTACCAGCAACCTCAAATTAGCTAGCGGGTTTGCCCCGGTGGTGCAAATGTTGGAGATGGGGCTAAACGTGGGCATTGGCACCGACGGCCCCGCCAGCAATAACGACCTCGATATGTGGGAAGAGTTGCGGCTGGCCGCGCTCCTGGCCAAGGGTGTGATCGCCGACCCTACGGCTCTTCCGGCGCGGCAGGCTCTGGCGATGGCGACCATCGGTGGGGCGCGGGCGCTACACCTCGGTGACGAGGTCGGATCGCTGGAGCCGGGTAAGCGGGCCGATGTCGCCGTGGTGAACCTATGCACCGTCCACAACACGCCCCGGTTTGCGCGTGACCCCGATGCGCTGTACGCTCAACTGGTCTATGTCACCAAGGGCGGTGACGTGCGGGACGTGATGTGCCAGGGCCGCTGGCTGATGCGGGAGCGGCAATTGCTCACGTTGGACGAGCAATTGCTGATGGCCGAGGCTGCCGACGTCGCCCGCAAAATTGATACCTTTCTCATCCAACGCGAGGAAAGCGTGCTCAGTAAACTCCTGGTCATTGGACAGGTGGCTCAGAAGAAGACGTTCGAGGTGCAGGTGAAGGTGTATTTGACTGCCGAGACGCCGGTCGAGAGCCTTTTGGACAATCCGGAGATTCAAATCATCAAGCCCTCGGTCCGGCGGCAGTACGATACCTACTTTATTTTCGATGACCCCTGGCACAACCGTCTGCGTTACCGGGAGGACGAGTTGCTGGACGAGGATGGTCAGGTACAGGATCTGGTCTGCCGCTTGACCCTGACCAGCTACACCAAAGATCGGGAGTACGCCCGATCGGTGTTACTCTCCCGTTCTCGCTTCGACGCGCCGGCGACGCGTAGCCTGCGCTTTTATCGCGAGTATTTCAAGCCCGAGTCCGAGATTGGGGTCCACAAGGAACGGCAACGGTATCGCATCCGCTACGGCGGGACCGATTTTTCCATCAACCTGGACCGGCTACTCAAGCCCGATCTGCCCGGCCTGTTCCTGGAGATTAAGAGCCGCACCTGGTCCAGGCAGGATGCGGAGCGGAAGGCGGAAATGATCGGCGAGCTTTTGGAATTGCTCCATGTGCAGGAACAGGAATTGGTGAAGCAAGAGTACGTCGAGTTGGCGGCTGATGCCGCGAGGCAGAGCCGCGCCAGTCAAAGGGATGAAGAAAAGTGACCAAAATTTGTAACCGTCTAACGAGGCTACGCCTCAAACCGACGAGAGGGGAGAAATGGGACACGGATTAACACGGACTGGGCACACAGATTTTTTGTATCTTTTCAATATTCCGGGGCGTTTGCGCGCTGTAGCCG
>QMOE01000037.1 GCA_003648125.1 Chloroflexota bacterium | reverse complement strand
GACCACGATGTGGGTAAATGGTTGGGTCAACCGGGCGGCGGCTTGAGTCAGGTTGATCTTTTTATTCATCGTCATACTCCTTTCTCCGGGTTGTGGGGATAGAGTATCTCGTCTATCCGGCGCAATACGTCGCTTAAATCAGGCGGTGCGGACGCCTTTATCTGTTTTCCAACGTGAACGTGGTCCGGGTAGGTGGACACGTCTGGATGGTGCGGAGCATTATCGTAACGAAAGGCCAATGTACCGTCAGCCTGTTGGTAGTGATAACGATATACTACCTTGATGATATTCCTCCCGCGTTTGACGGTTTTTTCTTCAAAGACCAGTGTTGACCCATCATAGAAGCGCAGTTGACCTTGCACCCGTCCATCTGAATTGGTAGGTTGTTCAAAACGTATCTTCTCAAAAAGTTGGGGCATTTGTAGGCCGGATTGGTAATCCGGCTGGTCGGAATACCATTCCGACCTACATTCCCCCGGATTATTGAGATGATACTTCAAAACCAAGTGACAGTATCTCTGCATCCCCACGTGAGTGGAGAATGGCGTATATACGGGACAGGTAGCGATGCATTGTAATTCTAAGCCACGACCAATTCAGCTTTGCGCCAGACGCTTTCTCGTAATTGTTTCATTTCTGCTCTCCTGGGTTGCTTTACAGCGGGATATTCCCGTGCTTTTTGGGTGGATTAGAGTCCCGCTTGTTCTGCAACATCTCGAGTGCCTCGATCAAACGCGGCCGAGTCTCGCGCGGCTCGATCACGTCGTCAATGTACCCCCGCGCCGCAGCGACGTAGGGGTTAGCGAACTGGTCACGGTACTCTTGCGCCAGCCGCGCGTGTTCTTCCCCTGGATCATCGGCGGCGGCCAGTTCCTTACGAAAGACAATGTTCACTGCCCCATCCGGCCCCATCACTGCGATCTCGGCTGTGGGCCAGGCGTAGGAAATATCGCCCCGGATGTGCTTGGAACTCATCACGTCGTAGGCCCCACCGTAGGCCTTGCGGGTGATGATGGTGATCTTGGGCGCCGTCGCCTCGCAGTAGGCATAGAGCAACTTGGCCCCGTTGCGGATGATACCGCCGTGCTCCTGCGCCACGCCGGGCAAAAAGCCCGGCACGTCCTCGAAAGTGATGATGGGGATATTGAATGCGTCGCAGAAACGGACAAAGCGGGCGGCTTTGATAGAAGCATTGATGTCCAGCACCCCGGCCATGACCTGCGGCTGTTGGGCCACGATGCCCACGCTAAAGCCGCCCAGCCGGGCAAAACCGATCACGATATTCTGCGCCCAGTGGCGATGCACCTCCAGGAAAACCTCATCGTCCGCCACTCGGCGGATGACCTCCTTCATATCGTAGGGTTTATTGGGGTTGTCGGGCACGATGGTGTTCAGCGTTTCATCCATGCGGTCAGCAGGATCGTCGCTGGGAACAAAGGGCGGGTCCTCCATATTGTTCTGCGGCATATAGCTCAACAGGCTGCGGGTCAGTTGCAGGCAATCATCCTCGTCCTCGGCGGCAAAGTGGGCCACGCCGCTTTTGGTGTTGTGCGTCATCGCCCCGCCCAGTTCCTCAGAGGTGACCTCTTCCCGCGTCACCGTCTTGACTACCTCTGGCCCGGTGATGTGCATAAAGCTGGTGCCCTTGACCATGAGGGTGAAATCGGTCATCGCCGGGGAGTAGACCGCTCCTCCGGCACACGGGCCCAGGATGGCGCTGATCTGGGGCACCACCCCGCTGGCCATGACGTTGCGCAGAAAGACGTAGGCGTAGGCCGCCAGACTGACCACTCCCTCCTGGATGCGCGCCCCGCCGGAATCGTTCAGCCCGATGACCGGTGCGCCGTTCTTGATCGCCAGATCCATCACTTTGCAAATTTTCTCGGCGTGAACCTCGCCCAGCGAGCCGCCAAAGACGGTGAAATCCTGCGAAAAGACGTAAACCAGCCGGCCGTCAATCTTGCCCCAGCCGGTGACGACGCTATCGGAAAGAAATTTCTTTTCCTCCATGCCAAAGCCGACGGTGCGGTGGGTGACGAACATGTCCATCTCGCGGAAGGAGCCGGGATCGAGCAGTTTTTCGATCCGCTCCCGCGCCGTCAGCTTGCCCTTGGCGTGCTGGCGTTCGATGCGTTTCTCGCCGCCGCCCAGTTTGGCTTTCTCTCTCATGTCGCGCAGTTGTTGGATTTTGGGATCAACGGTCATAATGCCTCCTGTGGTGTAGAGCCTATTTTCTCCGTGTCCTCAGTGCCTCTGTGGTTAGATATAGTTCAATTCTTTCGCCGTGTGCATCAGTTCATCCCGGAACTGGGGCGCGGCGACATTGATCAGTTCATGCGCTCGTTGGCGGATCGTCTTGCCATAGAGGCTGGCGACTCCGTATTCCGTCACCACATAGTGGACGTGGTAACGGGAGGTGACGACGCCCGCGCCCTGCTTGAGCATCGGCGTGATGCGGCTCATAGTACCCCCCCTGGCGGTGGCGGGCAACGCGATGATGGGTATGCCTCCCTCGGAACGGGACGCCCCGTAGATAAAATCAAGCTGACCACCCACACCGCTATACAGTTTTGGCCCGATGGAATCGGCGCACACCTGCCCGGTCAGGTCCACCTCGATGGCCGAGTTGATCGCCACCTGGCGATAGTTCTGGGCGATGACGAAGGGGTCATTGATGTATTCGGTGCGGTGCAGTTCGATCATTGGGTTATCGTGCACCCATTTGTAGAGTCGCTTTGTCCCCAGCATAAAGCCGGCCGTGATCTTGCCCTGGTGCAGTGTCTTGCGAGCGTTGGTCAGCACGCCGGACTCTACCAGGTCAATCACGCCGTCGGAGAACAACTCGGTATGGACTCCCAGGTCTTTTTTGTCATCTAAAAAGTGGAGCACGGCGTCAGGAATCGCGCCGATGCCCGTCTGCATCGTTGCCCCGTCGGGGATCAGGTCGGCGATGTACTGGCCGATCTTGATGTGGATGTCCGAGAGTCCACCTTCCGTCATCGGCAATTCCATCAGGGGGTAGTCCACTGGTACGATATAGTCCAGATGGCTGACGTGGACGAAGGAATCGCCCAGACAACGAGGCATATTGGGGTTGATCTCGGCGACGATTATCTTGGCAACTTCAGCCGGAGTTTTGGTCAACCCCGTCTCGATGCCGTAGGAGCAAAAGCCGTGTTCGTCAGGCGGAGAGATGTGTACAAAGGCCACGTCTATGGGCAGATAGCCTTTGCTGAACATAAAGTTGAACTCGGAGAGAAGCACGGGAGTAAAATCGGCCCGGCCCTCCTGAACTGCCTGGCGCACGTTGGGGCCGATGAAGAGGGAATTGGCCCGGAGGTGTCCTTCCATCTCCGGCGCGACGTAATCGCTCGACCCGATGGTGAGGGCGTGGCAAATCTCGACGTTTTCCAGTTTGGGCGCCTGGGCGACCAAAGCGCCCATTAGCTCCTGGGGCACGCTGCAGTTGCCGGTCAGGAAAATTCGGTCTCCTGACTTGACGGCCGCTGCTATTGCTTCCTCGGCGGTCGTGACCCGGCTCTCGTATGTTTTCATCCAGCTCATTGTCTACTCCCCCGTTCCGGCGTAGTAGGCCGCAGCCAGGGCCTCGTTCACGATCTGGCCGTCTTTGGTGGCGATTCCCCGCGCCAGGGCTGGCAGTTCTTTCATTGCTTCCTCAATCCCCACTTGGGCGACGCAGCGAATATAGGGCCACATGGCATTGTTAAAAGCGTGGGTTGCCGTGCGCGGGACCGATCCGGGCACGTTGGGGACACAAAAATGCACCACCCCTTCCTCAATAAAGGTGGGGTCGCGCAACGTGGTGAGCCGGCTGGTTTCCACGCAGCCACCCTGGTCAATGCTAAAGTCCAGGATGACGGCCCCCTTTTTCATCGAGCGCACCATCTCGCGGGTGACGACGATGGGCGACCTGCCCCCCGGCGTCAGCACCGCACCGACTAATACCTCGACAAAGCGGGCCACATGGGCGATGTTAAAGGGATAGGAGACTAGAGTGGTGATACGACCGTTAAACTGTTGGTCTATCTGGCGCAGTTTTTCCAGTTTGCGGTCGAGGAGGAATACATTCGCTCCCGAGCCGAGAAAGGCGCGGGCAGCGTTCGTGCCCAGCGTCCCCGCTCCCAAGATAGCGACGCTGGCTGGCGGGATGCCCGGCACGCCACTGAGGAGCACGCCTCGCCCACCGTGATTGCTCTGCAAGAAGGTAGCGGCTAGTTGCGGGGCCATGTGCCCGGCCACTTCACTCATCGTGCGCAGTACCGGCAATGTCCCATTGTCCTCTTCGACGGTCTCGTAGGCTATGGCCGTGATGCGCTTTTCCAGCAGCGTCTCAATCTTGATCCGCCGGGCGGAGGCTAAATGCAAGAAACCGGCGATGGTCTGCCCTTCGCGGAGCCAATCCAACTCTTCCTCGGTGGGCCGGACAGCTTTGAGTACGAGATCGGCTCGGCCATAGACCTCTTCACCGGAATAGACGATGCGCCCGCCAACTCGCTCGTAGTGATAATCGGTGAATCCGGCTCCCAGTCCGGCCTCCTTCTCCACGTAACAGGTGTGGCCGGCGCGAGTGAGCAACTCTACTCCCTGTGGCGGCAGTCCTACCCGCCGTTCTAAATCTCTGCGTTCCTTTGGGATACCAATGTTCATATTTCTTTTCCTCCTCGTTTAGTAGAGCGGGTTTCCATGCCCGTCGTTGGACGTATTAAAAGTACGGGGCTGTGCGCCCCTTGTAATATCTTCCCGGCGACGTTCCCGTATACCCAGCGGCTGACGCCGGAAAGCCCATGCGTGGTCATACCGATCAGGTCTGCTTCGATCTCGGCGGCAAGGGTCAGGATTTCGTCGGCCGGCGAACCTTGCCGGATGTTGATGCTCACTATCGCCCCGCGCTCGCGCAGTGCGGCGGCCACGCTGCGCAGATAGACCCGCAGTTGAACCTCGGCCTGACGGAGCGCGGTGGTGGCAAGCTGCATCCCCGGCGGGTAACTGGTCAACAGCGTCACCGTGCGGTCCCCCAACCCGGTTGTCAGTACCGAGACGAGCGAGATGCGCGTGTAGCGGGGACGGATGAGCGCCTTTACGTAAGGTATTATCTGTTCCGCCGGTTCGGAGCCGTCAAGCGGCACCAGGATGCGCTGGTACGAGAGCGCTGTGGCCGCGTCCGTTTGTCTGGCCCGCACCAGCAGGACGGGGCACGCGGCTCCGTGCAACAGCCGGTCGGTCACGCTGCCAAAGACCCAGCGGTGGATACCGGAGCGTCCGTGGGTTGACATGGCGATCAGGTCGGCCTCTACCTCGTCGGCGAAGGCGAGGATTGTATCGGCTGGGCGGCCAAAGCGCACACCGATCCACACATCGCTTGCGGCCGGCTCTAGCATCTTTGCCGTGGTCCGCAAATACTCCATCAGCTCCCGCATGACGCCCTGCAAGTCCTCCGGCACAGTAGCGGAGGCGGGCTGCACGTCTACGGCGGCCGGCGTCAGTCTCTTCGCCAGCGGAGAAGCCGAGAGCAGGTAGACCCGGCTCTCGCGTCCGCGAATCACCTCCGCGACGTGAGGTAGCACGCCCTCGGCTAATTCTGATCCATCGAGTGGGACGACAATTTTACTGTACATCTTGACGTGAGATGTGTGATGAGCGCAACGAGCGCCACCATCTGGCCCAGCGATTGGGCAGCGGCGTGTCGCGCAATGCGAGTAATTCGGGCAAGCACTGACGGGCAGCTTCTTCGCCCGCCTTGATGGTCGTGTCTATTTGATCCATGTCGAGCAGGCGCAGGGAGCGGAAAAACTGTTCGATTTCGGCCGGCGATAGGCCAGCAGCGTAAGCGGCGGCTACGATTCCTCCCATGCTGGTTCCGGCCAGCACGTGCACGGGAATCTGAGCCTCTTCTAGCACCTTGAGCACGCCAACGTGAGCGATGCCCTTGGCGCCACCGCCGCTCAAAGCCAGGCCGATTTGTACAGTCATCGTAACTGCTCAGGTGCCCGGCACTTTCGAAGGCAATCGTTCAAGTGCCGGGCACCTGAGCAGTTACCAGTCATCTCGCCCTTTTTGCTACGGTCACTCTGACGTAGGCACAGAGTACGGGGTGATCTCTATCACCCTCTCAAAGTAAGGCTGCCGTATTGTCTCAATGATTGCCCGCAACTCGTTCGCAGCTTTGGCCAGCTTTTGGTCATCCGCCGCTTCCAGCATCTCTAGCGCTGCGAGGAGATAGGTCCGCACGTCGCTGGGGTGGGTGTCAAGTTCCAACGCCGCGTTCAGCCACATCACCGCCTTGGGCGCCGCGCCGCTGGCGTCCACCTCGTCCCGTATCGCTTCGACACGCGCCCGTGATTTGTTGTCCAGGTCTCGATCAGTCCCGTAGGCGTACCACCACGAGCCTTGCACAAAGGCCAGGCTGATGATGGTGATGGTTGCGACGGTCAACAGCGTCGCCAGCACAGTGACAACGGCACGTCGTCTTCGTTGCTTGTGGGAGTTGCTGGTGTCGACCAGTTCCGGTGGCGCGGTATTCACCCAAGCCATCGGACGTTTCTCCCGATCCGGTAGTGGTGGGCAAGAAACCCGCCCTACTTGACTAACGCTGCTCCTTTGTCCATTGCCTCATAGTTCAGCCCCAGCAGTTTACGGTGCCGCTTTGGCAAATGTTTCTCCAGTGCCTGCTTCACTGCATCCAGTGATACGACGCCGATGGCCTCTACCAACGCGGCCAGGCAGATGACGTTTGCCAGGCGGACGTTGCCCATCTCGGTCGCCATATCGCTGGCGGGGATATAGATGATGCGGATGTCGTCCCGCTCGCTCTTTTGCGGGATCAGTGAACTGTTAACCACCAACACGCCGCCCGGTTTGACCGCCGGCTCGAACGCTTCCATCGAGGGAATGTTGAGCACGACAGCCGCGCTAGGACGGCGCACCAGCGGCGAGCCGATCTCCTCGTCGGCCACGACGACTGTGCAGCGAGCCTTGCCGCCGCGCATCTCTGGGCCGTAGGAGGGAATCCAGGTCACGTGATGCCCGCTGTCCATCGCGGCGTAGGTCAACAACTGCCCGGCAAAGAGCGTCCCTTGTCCGCCAAAGCCGGAGATGATGATTTCTTGTTGCTGCATCGTTATTTTCCCTCCTTCAGCGCTCGCACGCCGTCGCTCACTTTGGTGTCGCCTAACGGGAAGTAGGGTATCATATTTTCTTTAGCCCAATCCAACGCTCCCACCGGCGTCAAATGCCAGTTAGTGCTGCAGGTGGAAAGTATCTCGACCATCGAAAAGCCCAGGCCCGCTAATTGGGCCTGAAAGGCCAGCTTGATCGCTTTCTTGGTGCGCCGGATGCCTGGTACATCCAGCACCGCCTGGCGGGTGATGTATGCAGAGCCGGGGAGTCCGCCCAGCAGTTCCGCCATCCGCATAGGAAAGCCGGCCGTCTCCACATCCCGCCCGATGGGGGAGGATGTGGTCACTTGCCCCGGCAGCGTGGTCGGAGCCATCTGCCCGCCGGTCATGCCGTAGATGGCGTTGTTGACAAAGATGGTGGTGAACATCTCGCCCCGGTTGGCGGAGTAGACGATCTCGGCGATACCGATGGAGGCCAGATCGCCGTCCCCCTGGTAGGTAAAGACTACCTTGTCCGGACTGACCCGTTTGATGGCGGTCGCCATGGCCGGCGCGCGCCCGTGGGCCGCCTCCGCCATGTCCACGTTAAAGTAATAGTAAGCCAGCACAGAGCAGCCCACCGGGGCAATGCCGATGGTATCCTCCCTCACGCCCAGTTCATCCAGCACCTCGGCGACGAGGCGATGGATCAGCCCGTGGGTGCAGCCGGGGCAATAGTGGGTGTAAGCCGGGGTCAAGCTTTCCGGGTACCCGTAGACCTGTTCCATACCGGCAGGAATATCAACGCTTGCCATTATTCAACCTCCTTGCTGCCCGCGACGTCGGCGGCCAGTTTTTTCAATTCGGGCAGGATGTCGTCGGGCAAAGGGACGATGCCGCCCGTCCGTCCGTAGAATTGCACCGGGCAGGCCCCCTCGACCGCCAGCCGCACGTCCTCGACCATCTGTCCGGCGTTCATCTCAACCGTCAGGATGCCTTTTACTTGTCCGGCCAGTTCAGTGATGCGGTCGCTGGGGAAGGGCCAGAGAGTGATGGGCCGCAAAAGTCCTACTTTGATCCCTTGCTCCCGCGCCTCGCGCACCACCGTCTGGCAAACGCGGCCCATGGTGCCAAAGGCGACCAGCAGCAGGTCGGCGTCCTCGGTGTTATGTTCTTTCCAGCGTACCTCGTTCTTTTCGATCTCGCGCAGCTTGGCCTGCAAGCGCAGGTTGACCGCCTCCATGGCCTCCGCTCCCAGGTAGAGTGAGGTGATAATGTTGTGCTCCCGGCCCTTGGCGCCGGTGAGCGCCCAGGAGGCTCGCTCCTCCGGCGGACGGACGGGGCGCATAGGGGGCATCTCGGCCGGTTCCATCATCTGGCCGATGGAGCCATCGGCGACGATGATGACGAGAGTGCGGTACTTGTCCGCCAAATCAAAGGCCAGCACCACCATGTCAATTGTCTCTTGGACACTGGCCGGGGCCAGGGCGATCATGTGATAATCGCCGTGCCCGGCGGATTTGACTGCCTGGAAATAGTCTCCCTGCGCCGGCTGGACGTTGCCCAGGCCCGGCCCGCCGCGCATGATGTTGGTCACTACCGCCGGCACCTCGGAGCAGGCGATGTATGAGATGCCCTCCTGCATCAGACTGACGCCGGGGCTGGAGGATGAGGTCATCACCCGCGCGCCGGCGCAGGCCGCGCCGTAGACCATGTTGATGGATGCGACCTCGCTCTCAGCCTGGAGGAAGACCCGGCCCTCCTCCGGCAATCGCTTGGAAAAGTGCTCCAGCACCTCCGTCTGCGGGGTGATGGGGTAGCCGAAGAAAGCCTCCACGCCAGCACGGATGGCCGCCTCGGCGATAGCTGCGTTTCCTTCCCATAGTTCCTTTGTCATTCTTCATCCCTCCTATGCTGTAGCGGCGGCCCGTTTGGGGTGTCGCTTTTGGCGATACACTGTAAAGACCACGTCGGGGCAGATGGTGGCGCACATGGCGCAGCCGGTGCATTTTTCGGGGGCCGTCACCTCGACGGGCCGGTATCCCTTGGCATTGAACCGCCCTTCTGCCAGTTGGAGAATCTTTGCCGGGCAGACGGTCACACACAGTCCGCATCCCTTGCAGCGATCCTCGTCAATGATGACCATTCCTTTTGCCATTGTTCCTCCTATCGAAATATTGACGTGAAACACATTCTTATGATACCCTTTTCCCCTCTAGTTGTAAAGTGACAAGTGTCACGGCGCAAGGGCGCTACATGTTGCCCTCTTATGTGCTTATTACTCTGCCCGCGTCCGGCAGCGCAGCAGGAACATTGACCGTAATCGCTCAAAACCCAGTCGAGGTTTTCAATTTCGGTTGCCAAATGGGTTCTCTAGCCGCGCTTCGATCCGCCCCAGTGCCGCGTCCAGTTTGTCCAGGTAGCCGACCAGCGGCGTATCAGCGATGGGGATTTCTATCGGCACATCCACGGCCAGGGGCACCGTGGTGGCGATGTCCACTGTCTTGCTGATCGGCACAGAAACATTGAGGTCGATGGGGACGATGGTGCGGATGGGTACGTCTACGTCGAAGGTTCCCAGCAGCCCGGCGTTGATGGGAACGGTGACGGTGGTATCAATGGGGATGCTGGTGTTGATGGGCACGGTGACTTGCTCGTCGAAGGGGATGCTGACAGCGATTGGAATCTCCTGGTCTACCGCCAGGGTGTAAGAAAAGGTCATATCTTCTAACTCGGCGATGGTGGAGCGCGTCTCTGTCACTGCGCCCAGTCCAATCTGCCGCGCCTGTAGCAGCGTCAGGATGACCGCGCCGTTGAGTGCCAGTGAGAGCAGGGTCAATATACTCAGAGCGATCAGGATAATCAGGTAACCTTTTTTCATCGTTTAACTCCTCGAATTCATCCATTCGTCCATTTATCTCAGAACAGCAGTAAGTCACATAAATGATTTGGGTGCGTTTCATTTGATTTGGGAGAATCCAACACAGATACGACTGCGCAGCAGCGAGCGCTGGTTGAGTAGGCCCGAAGGGCTGTATCGAAACCCTTGTACTGAGCCTGTCGAAGTGAAGCG
>QMOE01000036.1 GCA_003648125.1 Chloroflexota bacterium | reverse complement strand
GCTTCACTTCGACAGGCTCAGTACAAGGGTTTCGATACAGCCCTTCGGGCCTACTCAACCAGCGCTCGCTGCTGCGCAGTCGTATCTGTGTTGGATGCTCCCAAATCAAATGAAACACACCCAAATGATATGTTAATCTGGAGGTATATCACACCGTGAAGTCTGACAAGAGTAGTACGCTTATCCCCCCCTATGGCGGGGAGTTGGTGAATTTGTTGGCGCCACCGGAGGAGACACCTCGGCTCAAGGATTACGCCGGCAAGCTGCCGTCAATTCAGCTTTCGACGCGGGCCGAGTGTGATCTGGAGTTGCTGGCAGTGGGAGCGTTTTCTCCACTGTGCCGTTTTATGGACCAAGAAAATCACCAGCGCGTACTGGACGAGATGCGGCTGACCAGCGGTCACATCTTTCCCATCCCCATCACGCTGCCGGTGAAACCCAGCCCGGATATTCGGTTGGGGCAAGAGATCGCGCTGCGCAACGCCAAGAACAATCTGCTGGCGGTGATGACTATCGAGGAAATCTACGAATGGGATCGGGACGAGGTGGCGCAAAAGGTCTTTGGCTCGCTCGACCTGCGCCATCCGCTGGTGGCAGAGATGCACCGCTGGGGCAAGCTGAACATCTCTGGCCGCTTGCGGGTGCTACAACTGCCGCCCCACTATGACTTTCACGAGTTGCGCCTCACGCCAGCCGAAACGCGCGTCCGCCTGGAGAGCTACGGCTATCAGAACGTGGTCGCCTTCCAGACGCGCAACCCACTCCACCGCGTCCACGAGGAGCTGACTAAGCGAGCGGCTGAAAGTGTGGGTGGTGTGTTGTTGCTCCATCCGGTGGTCGGCATGACCAGGCCGGGCGACGTGGATCACTTTACCCGCGTGCGCACGTACAAGGCGCTAGCCGCCAACTATTATGACTCGGACCGCATCCTGCTCTCGCTGTTGCCGCTGGCGATGCGGCTGGCAGGGCCGCGCGAGGCCGTATGGCACGCCCTGATCCGGCGCAACTATGGCGCCAATCACCTGATCGTGGGGCGCGACCACGCCGGCCCCGGCAAAGACTCGCAGGGCAACCCCTTCTACGGCCCCTACGACGCCCAGGAATTGGTGCAGCAGTACAGCCAAGAACTGGGAGTAAAGATGGTACCGTTCCGCATGCTGGTCTACCTGCCGGATGAGGAGCGATACGAGGAAATCACCAAAATCCCAGAGGGAGCCAAGACCGCGTCCATCTCCGGCACCCAGGTGCGCGAGGAGTATCTGAACAATGGACGCAAACTGCCCGATTGGTTCACCAGGCCGGAGGTGGCAGAGATTTTGGCCGAGACCTACCCACCCCGCCACAAGCAGGGAGTCTGTATCTGGTTCACGGGACTGAGCGGGGCCGGAAAATCCACCACCGCCGAGGTGCTGACCGTCCTGTTGCAAGAGTACGGTCGCCAGGTGACGGTGCTGGACGGGGACGTGGTACGGACACACCTCTCCAAAGGGCTGGGGTTCAGCAAAGATGACCGGGACACCAACATCCACCGGATCGGTTTCGTGGCGGCCGAGATCGTGCGCCACAGCGGCACGGCGGTGTGTGCGGCGGTCAGCCCCTACCGGGCGACGCGCAACGACGTGCGGAATATGGTCGGCCAGGACCATTTCGTCGAGGTGTTCGTGGATACACCACTGGAGGAGTGCGAGAAGCGAGACATCAAGGGGTTGTACGCCAAAGCGCGACGCGGAGAGATCAAGGGGTTCACCGGGATTGACGACCCTTACGAAGCGCCCCTGCACCCTGAAATCAGGCTGGACACGGTGAACCACAGCGCCGAGGAGAACGCCCATCAAATCCTGGACTATATGATCCGGCAGGGCTTTGTCCGCCAGATTGTGACGAACGGTGATCACGGGCAGGAGGTTGTTGACTGACAAAGCTCTGATTAAGGTGCCCGGCACTTGGGCTCAAGTGCCGGGCACCTCCCTGAGGGACGGGAGGAATAACATGTTCAAATTCCTACGTAAAAAGAAAAAAGTACTGGTCATCGGCCTGGACTGCGGTTCACCCGAATTGGTTTTCGATACCTGGCGCGACCGGCTGCCTAATCTGCGCGGCTTGATGGAGCGGGGGATTTACGGCAACCTGATGTCGTCCATCCCCGCCATCACCGTGCCGGCCTGGAGTTCGATGCTCAGCAGCAAGGACCCCGGCGTGCTCGGCTTTTATGGCTTCCGCAACCGGGCCGATCACTCTTACGACAAGATGTCCATCGCCACCGGCGCGGCGGTCAAGGAAAAGCGGGTTTGGGATATACTGGGCCAGGCTGGCAAACAAGTCATCGTGGTCGGCGTGCCGCAGACCTACCCGATTCGACCGGTCAACGGCCATCTCATCTCTAGCTTTCTCACCCCGTCGGTGGAGCGGCAATACACCTACCCCAACGAGCTGCGCTACGAGATCGACCGCGTCCTGGACGGCGAGGAATATGACGTGGACGTGCGCCAGTTCCGCACCGAGGACAAGGATTACCTGCTGCGACAAATCTACACCATGAACGACAAACAGTTCAAGGTGATGCGCTATCTGATGGAAACCAAGCCGTGGGATTTTTTCATGTTCGTGGATATGGGGGTGGACCGGATTCACCACGGGATGTGGAAGTATCACGACGTCACTCACCCCAGGCACGAGCCGGGCAACAAATACCTCTACTCTATCCGCGATTACTATGTCCATCTGGACCAACAGATCGGGACACTGCTGGAGCGGATTCCAAAAGGAACGTTCGTCCTGGTCGTCTCCGATCACGGCGTCAAGGCGATGCACGGCGGCCTGTGCGTCAACGAGTGGCTGCGCCGGGAGGGGCTCCTCGTGTTGCAGGAGGAGCCGGAGGGTGAGGGGCCGATTCCCTTTAGCAAGGTCAAGGTGGATTGGGGTAAAACAAAAGTGTGGGGTTCCGGCGGCTATTACGCCCGCATCTTTCTCAACGTGGAGGGGCGCGAGCCGAAAGGCACGATCCCAGCCGCAGAGTACGAATCGTTCCGCGACGAGATCGCCGAGGCAATTCGCTCCATCCCCGCGCCAGACGGCAGTGACATCGGGACGCGGGTCTTTAAGCCGCACCAGGTCTACCGGCAAGTGCGCAACGTCCCGCCCGATCTGATCGTCTATTTCGGCGATCTCGCCTGGCGCTCGGTGGGCAGCTTTGGGCACGGCGGCATCTACACCTTTGAGAACGACACCGGCCCGGACGACGCCAATCACGCCGAGAACGGCATGTTCATCCTGGCCGACCCGCAGTCGTCAGGCGGCGGGCGGCGAGTGGCAGACCGCCAGCTCATGGACGTCGCGCCGACGATCCTGAACGCTTTCGGGCTGCCGGTTCCAGCGGACATGCAAGGGAACAGGATACAGGATGCAAGATAACGACTTTTACGATCTGGACACCACGCCGGCGGGCCATCGCTCCGGCTTTGTCGCCGTCATTGGGCGGCCCAACGTGGGCAAATCTACGCTGATGAACCAGTTCGTGGGGCAAAAGGTCGCCATCGTCTCGCCCAAGCCGCAGACCACCCGCAGCCGTATTCTGGGCATCCTCACCCGCGAGGACGCTCAAGCCATATTTGTGGATACGCCCGGCATTCATCGCCCCCGCCACAAGCTGGGCCGGGCTATGGTCGCCGCCGCCACCCGCGCCATCCCCGACGCCGATGTGGTGCTGTTTATGGTAGACGTCTCCGTGCCGCCCACCGACCAGGACAAGATAATCGCCAAACTGATCCGCGAGCAGACCCAGTCCCCGGTCATCCTGGTGCTCAACAAGATGGACTTGTTGCCAGCGGACAAAGTCAAACAGCACACCGAGGCGTACTGGGAAGTAGCGCCTTACCGCCAGGAATGGATGATGACCATCGCCACCCAGGGCGAGAACCTGGACAAGCTGCTGGAATTGATCGTGACTGCGCTGCCAGAAGGCCCGCGCTACTACCCCGGCGACCAGGTCACCGACCAGACCGAGCGGGAGATCGTGGCCGAACTGATCCGCGAGCAAGTGCTGCGCCGCGCCCGCCAGGAGGTGCCCCACGCCGTCGCCGTCGTCGTGGAAGAGTTCAAGGAGCGGGAGAACGACGTGGTCTACGTGGAAGCCAACATCTTTGTCGAAAAGGATTCTCAAAAGGGCATCATCATTGGCAAGCGAGGACAAATGCTGCGCCGGATCGGGTCAGCGGCGCGGCAGGAGATCGAGCGTATGACCGGCGGGCGGGTCTACCTCGATCTGCGGGTCAAGGTGCGTCAGGGATGGCGGCGGGACGAGCGGGCATTACGTCGCCTGGGATACGGCGCACGCAAGTGACGATGACGGCAATCCAGCACCGGTTACTGAAAACACGCATTGATGCAAAAGTCGCACTGTTACACAGAGATGCGCAGAGAAGACACAGAGCTAGAGCGTGAACAAAAGTCCACACGAAAAGCACTCGGAGGCTCTCCGTGACTCCTCTGTGTAGCTCTGTGTAACAAACGTGTCACTTTTACCGTAATGCGAAAATATCAGGAGGTTGACCATGGCCCATTGCTATCTCGAACCAGCGCACACCTTTAGCGAATATCTTTTAATCCCCAATCTAACCCAAAAACACCACATCCCAGAAAATGTGAGCCTCAAAACTCCCCTGACCAAGTTCGCCAAAGGGGAGCGGCCCGCCCTGGAATTAAACATCCCTTTCGCTTCCGCTATCATGCAATCCGTCTCCGACCACAACATGGCTATCGCCCTGGCCCAGTGCGGCGGCCTTTCGTTCATCTACGCCTCGCAGCCTATTGAGCAACAGGCCGGTATGGTCAGGGAAGTGAAAAAGTTCAAGGCCGGTTTTGTGGTCAGCGATTCAAACGTCAAGCCTGCTACTACCCTCAGAGATGTGCTGGCGCTCGCCAGGAAAACCGGTCATACCACAATGGCAGTCACGGATGATGGCACCGCTCAGGGCAAACTGCTGGGTATCCTGACCAGTCGGGATTACAGATTGAGCCGCACAGATTTGAGCACCAGAGTCGAGGATTTGATGACCCCTTTCTCCGACCTCGTTTACGGAGAGGAGGGCATCAGTCTGCACAAAGCCAACGACCTTATCTGGAAGCACAAGTTGAACACATTGCCCATCGTGGACAAGGATCAGCACCTCTGCTTCCTGGTCTTTAGAAAAGATTACGATTACAGCAAGGAAAACCCCAGCGAGTTGGTGGATCAGGAAAAGAGGCTAATGACCGGTGCCGGCATAAACACGCGGGACTATCGGGAGCGGGTTCCTGCGCTCGTGGATGCCGGAGCCGACGTCCTCTGTATAGATTCATCCGACGGTTTCACCGAGTGGCAGGGCGAGACGATACAATTTGTCAAAGAAGAATATGACGGCCAGGTCCAGGTGGGCGCCGGCAACGTCGTGGATCGGGAGGGATTCCAATATCTCGCCCAGTCTGGCGCCGACTTTATCAAGGTCGGCATCGGCGGCGGCTCCATCTGCATCACCAGAGAGCAAAAGGGCATCGGGCGCGGCCAGGCCACGGCGCTGATCCAAGTGACCCAGGCGCGGGACGAGTATCTCGCAAAAACCGGCATCTACGTCCCCATCTGCTCCGACGGGGGCATTGTCCAGGATTACCACATTACCCTGGCGCTGGCGATGGGGGCCGATTTCGTCATGCTGGGCCGCTACTTTGCCCGCTTTGACGAAAGTCCCTCGAAAAGAGCAATGATCAACGGGGCTTTTGTCAAGGAATACTGGGGAGAGGGATCGAACCGGGCCAGGAACTGGCAGAGATACGACGTGGGGGGGGAATCTGAGCTTACCTTTGAGGAAGGGGTTGACGCTTACGTGCCTTACGCTGGCAGGCTGCGAGATAACCTGGAACTGACGGTGAGCAAGACCATTGCCACCATGTGCAGTTGCGGTTCGCTCACAATAAAAGAATTTCAGGAAAAGGCTCGCGTCACGCTCGTCTCTTCGGCCAGCATCAGAGAGGGAGCCGCTCACGACATCATCCTGAGGGAAAAAGACTCTGCCCACGCCCGGATCTAGGGCAACTGTCAGACCTCCGAGGTTTTGAGAGACCTCGGAGGTCTGTTTTTAATGCCCTTTTGCGCCTTGAAGTATGGCTGTGTTTGTGGTATAGTAACCGTGATGGGGGAAACGCTCCCCCCTGTCTGGAGGAATGTGACGATGAAACGTCAACTCATAGTCGTTGGAATGGCAGCGTTTGCGCTCTTGCTGCTCGCTTTCATCTCGGCGACGCTGGCCGCGCCTGGGAACGTCCCCCTGCTTCAGTCGCCTGAACAAGAGCCCAACGATAGCTTTGCCGATGCCGATGCTCGCCCCCCAGTGCCTATGCCGGGTTATGTGACGGGTGTGGTTTCTGAAACAGACACGATGGATTACTTTAAGATGAACACTGAGAGTGAGCATCAATATCAGGCCACCCTCAACACCTTGGGGTCCACAGGCAACTTGCAATTGATGATGCGCCTCTACGACGGCAACCAGGGTTTACTAGACAGCGACTCGTCCGAAATATCGTGGACGGCATATACGACCACCCATTACGTCCGCATTGAGGCACTCCTCTCTAGCACAACTACAGTTCAGAGCGCCCAATACCGTTTAGATATAGACGAACTCGCTGCGACACCAACTCCAACCGCATCGCCAGCACCCACCAACACCCCACCCCCAAGCGTCACCGAGAAAGATAATTATGAGGATAACAACGATAAAGACCACGCATACATCATGCCGGTGGCGACCTCGGTCACGTTGAGCAGCCTGGAGGGCCTGGCTAACTTTTATCCCGACCAGAGCGACGAGGACTGGTTCAAGTTCTGGGCCAAGAACGGCAAGTGGTACCAGGTCACAACCAGCGACTTGAGCGGCGTGGACACCTACCTGGAAATCCGCAACCAGAACAACAATGTGCTGAAAGGTGACGATGATGGCGCCGGCGGCCTGGCATCGCAGACCAGTTGGCAGGCCACTTATGACGGGTACTATTACATCCGCGTCACCAACAAAGTCAATACCTCCGGTACCTACAACATGAGCGTGCAGGAGAGCGACGCCCCCCCCGCCGACGCCACCGCCACACCCATCACCCCCAGTTCTGGGATTGACGATTGCGAGGATAACTCGGACTTTGACCACGCTTGCGTCATCGCTGCCGACAAATCCTACACCTTCAACCTCGTCCCGCCCTTTGGCGGGACGGACAACGACTATTTCAAAATCTGGGTCAAACCGGGTTTTATCTTCGAGTGCGCCACGTCGGACCTATCTCCCGGCGTGGACCCCAACATGATCGTCTACGACCAAAACCAGAACGGCATCGGCGGCAACGACGACGTCACACCGGGGGACTATAACAGCGCCTTTAGCTACTATGCCTCCTACGAGGGCTGGCTGTACGTCCTGGTGGGCACCGGCGACCGCACACCCAGCGATATAAGTAACAGCAACTATACACTGCTCTGCCAGAGAAAGACACCCGGTCAGGACAACACGCCTACGCCCACTCCAACCCCAGGCCCTCCAGATGCTACCCCTGTACCGACCAGTCCGCCCGCCGCCACCACCGCGCCGGCTCAAGACCTCACGGTGCGCCCGATGACCACCCCAACCCCGCCCTCCGGCCCGCCCGCGACGCCGGCACCGAGCTTTATCCCCATCAACCTGCTGGTCTACTATGACGGCAACGACGACCACCAACCCGGCGCGGGAGAGGGCATCGCCGGTATCTCGGCCCAGGCTTACGAGGCCACCACCAATCAACTGCTGGCCCAGGGCTTTACCGACGAGCAAGGCAACCTCGAGTTCACCGTCTCGGCGCGAGGGGCCGTGCGCGTGAGCGTGCCCTTCTTTGGCTTTAGTCAACTGGTGACCGGCGAGGAGGGAGCCAGCATCTACCTGCGCATCCCGCCCCAAACGCTCCCTGGCGGAGCGGACTGACCCGCACAACGGAAACACTCTTATGAGCGAACCAACTTCCACAACTCGACGCAGTTGCCTGCTGTTCGTTCCCATCGCTGGCGGCGTACTCCTCCTGCTGATCGCTGCAGTGCTGATGCTCTACCTGGGAATCAAACATCTGTCCTCTAGCCGTGAGGACAATCCTGGTATGCCTGTGGAAGTGGTCAGGGTCACGCCCACCGCTTTCATCTCTCCCACGCCGCCTCCGGGCTGCGAAACGATCATTGACAGCGGCAACGTGCAAGTGACCGTGCCGCTCCCCACCTCCCTCACAGTAAGCGACGAGTCGTTCGCCGTCGCGCCAATCATGCCCGACCAGATGGGCTGGACCTACCCGGCCGCAGGTTCGGGGTCGCCCACCTGGATTTGTGGCACGGTAGTCAACTATGTTCTGGGATTGGAACCGACGACGGAGAATAAAGCGTTGCTGGCGAACCTGCGCCCGGGTGACGAGATCAAACTAGACCTCTCCAACGGCACAGTGCTCCTCTTTCGCTTCGTCGAGCGGCGGGAGGCGGCGGCCAACGAGCCGGGTGTCTTTGCGCAATTTCACCCTCGTCTGACCTTGATCCTGGAGATGGATGACGATTCCTGGCAAGTCGCCACGGCGGACTATGTGGCCGAGACGGAGCCAGTACAGCCGCCCCCATCGGGCACAGAGGCCCAACCCGGTCAGCCGGTGCGCGTGGGCGACGCGCAAGTCACGGTCGCCAGAGGACACATCGAAAGCGCTGGGGAAGGCCAACCGGCCGGGACGATGTACTACCTGGTCGAGTTCTCGGTCGAGAACGTTGGCACCGCACCGCTGAACGCCAACGGGTTCGCCATGCAGTTGCAGGACGGCGTTGGTAATCAGTACGCCCTTTCGCCAGCGGCCAGCGACGCCGGAGAGCACGGCTCCCTCAGCGGGGAAATTGCGTCCGGCGCGACGGTAGAGGGCACGGCCGGCTATGTGGTGCCGGACGCACTCGCCGGCCCCACGCTTGTCTGGACCTTTACGCCCCAGCCTGGCTCGGAACTGCACGCCAGTGTGAGCATCCCCTACGAAGCGGGGGGAGGCGAGGAGCCGGGCTACCAGGCCGAGGTGGACATCACCGATGCTTTCCTCAACAGCGGCGGCGACCTGTTGATCATTGAAGGGGAAATAAGCAACGTGGGAGACGCGCCGCTCACCGTGGAACTGAACGACATCAGCCTCACCTCTAGCGGAGGGACAGGCAGTCTGCGCGTGGCGGCTCCGCCGTTGCCCTGGACGGTCCAGCCGGGCCAGACGCAGGTCATCGAACTGCAATACGAAAAGCCCGCCGCCCCGACCGCGCTGTTGGCATTGCTGGGGTATTCCTTCGAGATTCAGGGGTTGCAGTAAGAAACCAGGTTTTTGGCTACAAAACCCCCCGATTACTGTCGGGGGGTTTTTACGTTCAAAATGTCCCGCGCCTGAACAATATCCTCCTGTATCTGCGCCATCAATGCTGCGCCGGAGGGGAAAGCTACCTCGTCCCGCAGCCGGGCGATAAAGTCGAGCACCAGCGACTGACCGTAGAGATCACCCTCAAAATCCAGCCAGTGCGCCTCGATCACCAACCTGCCTCCATCGAACGTGGGCTGGATGCCGATATTGACCACCGCCGGATGCGTTCCCAGATGCGGGATGTGCGCCAGGCAGGCATAGACCCCCCTGGCGGGAATCAGCCGCTCAGGAGAAAGAGAAAGCCTGGCCGTGGAAACCCCGATCTTGCTCGCGGATCCCTGCCCGGAGGCAACGATACCAGGCAGCCGGTACGGATGGCCCAAACAGCCCGTCACCTGGGGAATATCCCCGGCCTTTAGCGCGGCCCGCACACGGCTGCTACTGACCAGCTCCCCTTCCCACACTAACGGCTCGACGACGCGCACACTGAACCCGCGCTCCGCTCCCAACCGGCGCAGGAACGGCACGTCCCCCTCGCGCCGGCGGCCAAAGGCAAAATCGGGGCCGCCCCATAGTTCGGCCAGGTGCAGGTGACGGAGCAACAGGGCGACGAAATCGGCGGCCGGGGTGCGGGCCGTCTCCGGCGTGAAAGGGAGCGCGGCCAGCAAGTCGAGTCCCAGCGGGGCCAGTAGCGCGGCCCGCTCCTCCACCGTCGTCAACAGTGGCGGAGGCTCGTAGCCTAGCACGATGGCTGGGTGGGGATCAAAGGTGAGGAGAGCGGCGAGG
>QMOE01000035.1 GCA_003648125.1 Chloroflexota bacterium | reverse complement strand
CGCTACTTTTGTCATTGCGAGCCGCCGCAGGCGGCGAAGCACCGCCACGCCTGCCACGAGTACTCGCAGTGGAGTACTCGCGGTGGCAATCTCCTATGATGCTATTTGGGGATTGCTTTGGGCAAAAAGCGCCCTCGCAATGACAGGACTGGGATATCTTGCCCCGAAATATTGAAAAGATACAAATAGACCTTGTGCACTTGCCCAAGCCGGAGAGGTAGGTTATGACTAAAACTGGAAATACTTGGCAAGAACTAACGGCCGCGCTGCATGACCGGATCGAGGAATTTCAGCCGACAATTGAGGCGATGGACGTTGGCACCGTCACCGAGGTCGGCGATGGGATCGCCCGCGCCTCGGGACTCGCCGATGTGCTGATGAGCGAGTTGATCGAGTTTGAGGGGGGCGTCTCTGGTATCGTCTTTAACTTGGAAGTAGACAACGTCGGCATCATCATCACGGGCGACTATACGGAAATCGAGGAAGGGCAAACCGTACAGAGAACGAGGCGCGTCGTTTCCGTCCCTGTGGGGGATGCTCTCTTGGGCCGCGTGGTGGATGCTTTAGGTAAACCGGTAGACGGAAAAGGCCCCATCGCCGCGACCCAGTACCGGCCCATTGAGCGCGTCGCGCCGGGCGTGATTGACCGGCAGAACGTTGACACCCCGTTACAGACTGGCATCAAGCCGGTTGACACGATGATCCCCATTGGGCGGGGCCAGCGTGAGCTGATCATTGGCGACCGCCAGACGGGGAAGACGGCCATCGCGCTAGATGCCATCATCAACCAACGTGACAAGGACTTGCTCTGCATTTACGTGGCTATCGGGCAGCGGAGAAGCCAGGTGGCACAGGTGGCGGCGACGTTGGAGCGGTACGGGGCGTTGGATCACGCTATTATCGTTGTCGCCTCCGCCTCGGAACCGGCGGCGCTCCAGTACATTGCACCCTACTCCGGCTGCGCGATGGGAGAGGAATTTATGGAGCAAGGCCGGGACGCGCTCATCATCTACGACGACCTGACCAAGCACGCCTGGGCCTACCGCCAGGTCAGTCTCCTGTTGCGCCGCCCTCCCGGCCGTGAGGCCTACCCCGGCGATGTTTTCTACCTGCACTCGCGGCTGTTGGAACGGGCGGCCCGGTTGCGCGATGATCTAGGGGGCGGTAGCCTGACTGCGTTGCCTATTGTCGAGACTCAGTTGGGCGACATTGCCACTTATATTCCCACCAACGTCATTTCCATCACCGACGGCCAGATTTATCTGGAGGGGGACTTGTTCAACGCCGGCATCCGCCCGGCTATCAACGTGGGCGTCTCCGTCTCCCGCGTGGGAGGCGACGCACAGACCAAGGCGATGAAGCAGGTGGCAGGGCAACTTCGCTTGGAGATGGCCCAGTTCCGCGAGTTGGCCGCCTTTGCTCAGTTCGGCTCTGACCTGGACGATGCTACGCTGCGGCGGTTGGAGCGAGGTCGGCGACTGACGGAGATTCTCAAGCAACCTCAGTATGAGCCGGTACCGTTGGAGGAGCAGGTGATGGTCATCTACGCCAGCACACACGGCTTTTGTGATCGCGTCCCTCTGGCGGAGATGCGGCGGTACGAGCAGGATGTACTCGCTTTTATGCGCACCCAGCGCTCCGAGATCGGCGCCGACATTGCGGCGCAAAAAAAGATCACTGCAGAAACCGAGGAAAAGTTAAAGGCCGCGCTGGAAGAATTCAACCAGACGTGGATCGCGCAAGTTGAGCCAGACGAGGGGATAAGCAGTGGCGACAGCGCGTGAAATCCGCCGACGTATCCAGTCCATCCGCAATCTGGGGCAGGTGACGCGAGCGTTACAAGCGGTTGCCGCCTCCAAGGTGCGCAAGGCGCAGGCGGCTGCGTTAGCGACGCGGGCCTATTCTCACGCCGCTTGGGAGATTGTCGTCAACCTCGGCGCAGCCACGGGAGGGACGTTACACCCTCTTCTGACCTGCCCGACCTCGGTAGACAGTGCCATCATCGTCCTCATCACCGGAGACCGGGGGTTGTGCGGCGCGTATAACCACAACATCGTGCGAGCTGCTTTGGACTTTGCTCACGAGTTACGAGTGCCGGTGCGCTACATCACCGTGGGGCGGCGTGGCCGGGACATTTTGTGGCGCATGCGGGCGGAGATTGTGGCCGAATTCCACGGCCTGCCGGCGGCAATTAGCCTGGCAGATGTTTCTGCTATTGCTCGCGCCGCTATTCAAGAATTTTTGGAGGGGCGGGCCGATAAGGTCTACGTAGCCCGTACTGACTTTGTCAACATGCTGGTGCATCGTCCCGTCATCCAGCGGTTGCTGCCTCTCCGCCCGACCGAGTTGGATACGCAGGTGATGATGGAGTGCGTGATAGATCTGAAGCCGGCGCACGTGGTTGATTATATCTATGAGCCTGATGCAGCCACCATCTTGGAAGCAGTATTGCCGCGCTTCACCGAGTTGCAGGTCTACCAGGCGGTGTTGGAGGCGCAGGCTAGTGAATTTGCAGCACGTATGGTCGCCATGCGTAATGCGACGGATAACGCGGGAATGCTGGTTGATGACCTGACATTGGTTTACAACAAGGCTCGTCAGCGGGCCATCACCCGTGAGATTTTGGACATCGCAGGTGGGGCGGAAGCGCTGGCACAAACGTTGGCAGCGGCGGCATAGAAAAAAAGTCGAGGTTCCCATACCTCTCTGACGTAGCTCTACACAGATTAGGAGAACATCCCGTGAACAGTACAATGACAGGCCGAATCGTACAGATCAAGGGTGCAGTGGTGGACGTATCGTTCCCCCAGGGGCAGTTGCCGGAACTTTATGCCGCTCTCGAGATTCCCGTCGGTGACCGCAAAGTGGTGCTAGAGGTCGAACAGCAGTTGCCGAACAACTGGGTGCGCTGCGTGGCGATGGATATCACAGATGGGTTGCGGCGCGGGATGGAGGTCATCAATACCGGGCGACCGATCTCTGTGCCGGTCGGAGAAGCTACGCTGGGCCGGCTCTTTAATGCCCTGGGCCAGCCGATTGATGACCAGGGCGCGGTCGAAGCGAACGAGTATTACCCCATTCACCGCCCTGCACCTTTGTTTGAGGACCAATCCACCCAGAGTGAGTTTCACGAGACCGGCCTAAAAGTAATCGACCTGGTCGCTCCCTTCACCAGGGGGGGAAAGACGGGCGTCTTTGGCGGCGCGGGTGTGGGCAAGACCATCGTCGTCACCGAGTTGATGTACACGATGGCCAAGTATCACCAGGGCGTCTCCGTCTTTGCCGGCGTCGGCGAGCGGAGCCGCGAGGGCACCGAGTTCTACCACGCGCTGACCGAGATGGGGGTGATTGACCGGACGGTGATGGTCTTTGGGCAGATGAACGAGCCGCCGGGCGTGCGCTTCCGCGTCGGGCTGACGGGCGTGACCCAGGCCGAGTACTTTCGCGACCAGGGGATGGATGTGCTGTTGTTTATTGATAACATCTATCGCTTCGTGATGGCCGGGATGGAGGTATCGGCGCTCTTGGGGCGTATGCCCAGCGCGGTGGGCTACCAGCCCACGCTGGGCACCGATATGGGTGAGCTTCAAGAACGCATCACCAGCACCAAGCGCGGCTCCATCACCTCGATGCAGGCGGTCTACGTGCCGGCAGACGATTACTCCGACCCTGGGCCGGTGACCACCTTTGCCCACCTGGACGCGACCATCGCGCTGGAGCGAGCCATCGTCGAGAAGGGCATCTATCCGGCGGTAGACCCGCTGGCCTCCACCTCCCGCATCCTCAATCCGAATATCGTCGGTGAGGCGCATTACAACACTACCCGCGAGGTGCAACAGGTGCTACAGCGGTACAAGGACCTGCAGGACATTATCGCCATTCTGGGTATCGAGGAGCTTTCGGAGGAGGACAAACTGACCGTACACCGGGCACGGCGCGTGGAAAAGTTTTTCTCGCAACCAATGTTTGTCGCTGAGCGGTACACTGGTCGCGCCGGGCGCTACGTTTCCATTGCGGAGACGGTGCGTGGTTTCCGTGAAATTTTGGAAGGCAAGTACGACCATCTGCCGGAGGATGCGTTCTACATGGTCGGCACGGTAGACGAGGCGGTGGAGAAAGCCCAGCAGATGCAGGCAGCTTAGAGTGTTAGGCTGAAAGTAGGGGGATACGCGTGCCTGGCTTAAAATTGACCATTGTCTCTCCAGAGCGAGAGTTGTACAGCGGCGAAGTAGACTGTGTGCTTGCGCCGGGCATTGAGGGGCAGTTGGGTATTTTGCCCCACCACGCTCCGCTAATCACTGAACTGGAGGAGGGAGAACTGCTTGCCAGGAAGGGCGAAGAGGAGGAATACTTTGCCATTCACGGCGGCTTTATGCACGTCCTGCCTGATAAAGTGATTGTTCTGGCTGATGTGGCCGAGCGGGCTGAAGAGATTGACGATGCCAGAGCGGAGGCGGCTCGCCAGCGGGCGATAGAGATGTTGAGCAAAGCCCCGCCAGAGGAAAGGCGACTGACTGCCGTGGCGCTGCGGCGCTCTCAGGTGCGGCTCAGGGTGGCGAGACATCGTCGCCGCCGGCCGGTACAAGCATATCCCGAGGCGGGTGGCAGCGAGTAGGCAAGGAGATTGAATGTTAAGTAAGCAACTTGGGATTGACCTGGGTACGGTCAATGTGTTGGTAAATGTGCAAGGGCGGGGAATCGTCTTGCAGGAGCCATCTGTCGTCGCTATCTCGGCTGAGGAATACAAGATCATGGCTGTGGGCGAGGAAGCCAAAGCTATGCTTGGCCGCACGCCAGATGCAATCGAAGTGGTGCGGCCGTTGCGTGATGGTGTCATCGCTGATTACCAGGTGACCAAGAGCATGTTAGAGTACTTTATCCGCAAGGCCGCCGGGGGCTTGGGCTTGTTCAAACCGCGCGTGATGATCAGCGTGCCGTATGGGGTGACGAGCGTGGAGAAGCGGGCGGTGCGGAAGGCGGCGATGGAGGCAGGTGCCAGCCGTGCTCATCTGATACCGGAGCCTTTAGCCGGGGCGCTGGGCGCTGATTTGCCAGTCGGTACGCCGGCAGGCAGTATGGTCGTTGATCTGGGAGGTGGCGCGACGGAGGCGGCTGTCTTTGCCATGAATGGGATCGTGGTGGCAAATTCGATCCGCATCGGTGGCTTGCGTATGGATGAGGCGATTGCGGCCTACATCCGCCGCAAGTATAATTTGATGATCGGTCAGCCGACGGCCGAGGAGATCAAGATCAACATTGGTTCGGCGCTGCCTTTGGAGGAGGAGATAAAGATGGAGGTGCAGGGCCGCGATCAAGTTGCTGGGCTGCCCCGCACCATCAAAATCGGTTCTGAGGAGGTAACGGAGGCACTCTCCGAACCTCTCGCGGCGGTGCTCTCTGTGATTCGATCTGTGCTGGAAAAGACCCCGCCGGAGCTATCGTCAGACATCATTGACCGGGGCATGGTACTCGTCGGTGGCGGCGCGCTGTTGCGCCGGTTGGATGAATTGATTGCCCGCGAGACCGGAGTGCCGACTTACGTGGCCGATGCTCCAATCGCTTGTGTGGCGCTGGGAGCGGGGCAAGCCCTGGAGCAATACAAAATCCTTCGCCGTACCATCCCTGAACTGTAGCACGAGAACCTAAAAGGCACCTGAGCAGTTACCCTGAAAGAATGAGCGGCGCGAGATTTGTCCTCGCGCCGTTTTGTTTTGGGGTATACTTGGCACGGGCATAAAGTTTTACTTTTCAGACTGGTGAAGCAGTCGTTGGTCGAATAGCGAGCGCCGGTCGAGTAGGCCCGAAGGGCCGTATCGAGACCAAGCAGGCTGAGCAGTCCGAAATGCAAGATTGTGGCCGCGAGCAGTATAACGTATCTTCTCAAAAAGTTGGGGCATTTGTAGGCCGGATTGGTAATCCGGCTGGTCGGAATACCATTCCGACCTACATTCCCCCGGATTATTGAGATGATACAGTATAACTATCTGTTCAGGCATACCTGGAAGTGACCAGACGGCATTTCTAAAACGTGTCATTGCGAGCGCAGCGAAGCAATCTCATCCTCGCAATGACGGTCAGGGTGCGACCAGTGCCGCCGCTGGCAAGACATCTTTTCTTCTATCACCTGAACCTACTCTTCGTACACCTTCCAGTATTGCTTTTCCTTTTCCCATTCAGTGAGAAACTCCTCCGGCACCTTGCCTACGGTAGCCTCGCACTCGGCAGTGACGGTGCCATCGAGCAAGCGAATCTCGCCGGCCACCCGCGCCCCCATTCCGCTCATTCGCTCCACCCAGCCGACGGCGGTCAGCGGAGTCTCGGTGGGAGTCGGGTGGCGGTAGCGGACGGTGAGGCGCAGTGTTGCCATCATGTTATCGTCTGAACTATCCAGCATCACCGCTCGCCCAGAGATCTCATCCAACACGGCTGCGACGATGCCACCGTGGACGACGCCGGGGTAGCCCTGGTACTCGTCCGGCACGCTGAATTCGGCCCGCACCTGCCTGGCTTTCGAGTCTTCGTAGAATGATAATTTCAGGCCGACCGGGTTCTGTTGACCACAGAGGAAGCACATGCGAGAGTTGGGTTGTTTGCGCATATTTGCTGCGCCCTTTTATTCGAGGTAGCTTTGGGTGATTAGAACTGGTTCACTGACCACCCGATGAAGCCTATGACGAAATTTACGAGGCCGATAAAGATAGCGCCGTAATAAATGTATAAATATGAGCTTCCCAATTTTTGGGCAACGATGTATGTGACGACGGTGCCCCCGACGCCGAAGAGGGTTAGGAATAGCCCTGTTATCATCATTTTCCCGTACCTGCGGCGTCTGAGCATCCGGTCACGGGAGAAACTCGCTGGTGCTAATCCGTTGACGAACTGTTTCACTGCTGTGCGTGGAAAGCCTCGTTTGATCAACCGCTCAATGATTTCTTTTCGGCTCCGGCGGCTGACTAGCTCTTGGGCAACGAGTTGAGTAAAACCCTCTAGTGCTTGCCGCTGCTCTGGAGGTAGTTGGTCTAGCGTGCAGGAATGGTCCAGGGTGTAGAAAGTAGGTTGGGCTGGTCGTGGCCGTTCGGCAGTGGGCCTGGGGATCCAAGGGAAGGCGGCTACTGCCTCCGTGGGTCGGCTTGCCTGTTTCTGCCGAATCGCGCTCACTCCTTGCCGTGCCGCCCCGTTGCCTGGGTTGAGCGCCAGAACTTTGTTCAGGCACATCAACCGTTCCTCCTCGCTATCTACAGCACCGGACAACCACAGCCAGACTTGTTCGCTTTGAGGATGCGCTTGAATAGCGCGGCTGAACAATCGGCGTGCCTTTATCTTATCCCCGTTTTGAAGGGCGGTGATGCCTTGTTCTAGTAGGTCGTTCATTCCCTCGATTGCTTGACGCTCATCGCGTCTACAGATCGTACAACTCTCCGTACTTGTTCCGCAGATAGTGGATGTACGGCTCAATGCTCATCGGCCCGCCGGTGACGCGCTCGATCAGTTCAGACGGTGTGTATTTGCGCCCGTGCTGGTAGATGTTCTCACTTAGCCAGCCGTGCAGAGTATCGAATTTTCCTCTCTTGATCTCACTGGTGATTTCGGGATGGGCTTGCAGTGCCAGCGCAAAGAACTGGGCGCTCATGATGTTGCCCAGCGTGTACCCCTGGAACGCGCCGCCGATGGTGTCGGAATACCAATGCATATCTTGCAGCACGCCATCGCGGTCGTCCAGCGGGGTTATCCCCAGGTCGGTCTGGAAGCGCTCGCGCCACGCCTTTGGCAGATCGCGCACGGCCAGGTTGCCTTCGAGCAGGCGCAGTTCAAAGTCAAAGCGCAGCAGGACGTGGAGGTTGTATGTCACTTCGTCGGCGTCTGTGCGGATCAGTGAGCGTGAGACCTTGTTGATCGCCCGGTAGAACGTCTCCATAGGCACGTTCTTTAGTTGATTGGGGAAAATCTCTTGCAATTTGGGGTAGAAAAAGCGCCAAAAGACCCGACTGCGCCCGACGATGTTTTCCCACAGGCGAGATTGGCTCTCGTGGATGCCTGAGGATGCTCCGCTAGCCAGTGGCGTCCCCTCGAAATCTGTGCAGATGCCCTGCTCGTACATGGCGTGACCGGCCTCGTGCATCGTGCTGAATAGCGCGTCGCCCAGGTTGTTCCTCTTGACGCGGGTGGTGATGCGCACGTCGCCGATTGAGAAATCTATCGTGAACGGGTGGGGGGCCTTGTCTTGCCGCCCGCGCTCAAAGTCGTAGCCGAAGCGGTTGATGACTTGCAGCCCAAATGCCAACTGCTGTGCTTCGGGGAAAGTTTGGTGTAGGCATCTATCGTCCGCGGGCGGTTGGGCAGTGATCGCCTGCACGATGGGCAAGAGTTGTTCTCGCAGTTCTGCAAAGGTAGCGCGCATGGTCGAGGTCTTTATGCCATAGTCCGAGAAATCAATCAGCGGGTCGGCGATGTGCTCGTAGCCGGGAAAAAAGTCAGCCAGTTGCCGGCTCAGGTCGAGTGTTTTTTCGAGGTAGGGCTGCATTTTGGCAAAGTCGTTCGCCGGGCGGGCCTCCGTCCAGGCCTGGAATGAGGCAGACCTGTGATCGGAGAACTCGGCCACAAACGATGGGGGAACTTTTAGCGCCCGCTCATAGTCGCGCCGCGTGACGCGGATGAGGCTGGCCTCGTCCGCATCGTAGGGCAGGCTCTCCTCGTAGGGGCGCAGATCGTCCAATAGTTTACCTATAGCGGCGGCGGTGAATTTTTCGTGTGCCAGCCGCTCCAGCGTGGCGATCTGCCGCGCGCGCGCCGGCGCGCCGCCGGGTGGCATGTGGGTGTTCTGATCCCAGCTTAACAGCGCGGCAGCTGATTCCAGATCGTTGATCTCGGCAAGGTGGGTTTCTAGTGCCTTTAATTTGATTTTCATATCGTTTCCTTCAGTCCGGCGACGAAGGGGCGACGATGTACCGGAGGGATGCCCCTACGCTGCTCGACATCGTTGAGCCATTGAGTCGAGTTGAGCATGGGCAACAGTGAGTGGGTGATTTTTTCATCTGTGGGTGGGAGAGAGGTTGGAGACACGTGGCCGAGGGTGTGCAGATGTGTATGTATAATATCATCCAGACGGCGGGGGGAGAGTTGGTAGGCCGAGTTCAGCTTGCAGCGCACCGCTTCCCCGTGTAGGATGATATATAGGTCAAGGCCGGCCTGCCGCGTGATGGCCTCCAAGTGCGCGGCAAAGACTTGCTGATCGAGGTATTCTGGGGAACTCTTGTGCTTGCGCTGTGATTGGCGTCTCATTGCTGATGTGGAAGCCAGTGGTAAACACGCACGCAGAGAATTTGTGTGCAACCCGTACTTGTCCGCGTTCTACGCTCTCTCAGAATGACGCATCACGACGGCCTGAAGGTTGGTGCTATTTCAATATTCTGGGGCAATTACACCGCAGCCGCGACTTCCATATCGTGCCGCTCCACGAGGTATGGAAGCCGCGATTACATTGTCCCACTTTTTATTGCGCTGGTCTAGTAGCGGCGACCGCCCCCGCCGCCGCCCCAGGAATCTCTGTCCCGGTTGGAGCGCTTGGGGCGGGCTTCTGATACCTTGATGTCTCGTCCGTCCACGTTTTTGCCGTCAAGCTCTTTGATAGCTTGCTGGGCGGTGCTCTCCTCTGCCATCTCGACGAACGCAAAGCCTCTCGAATGGCCCGTTACACGGTCCATTATAAGATTCACAGAGACGATCTCTCCCAGTGCTCCAAAGAGATCGGTTAGAGCCGCTTCGGTTGTCTGGTAACTCAGGTTGCCGACGTACAGTTTTTTACCCATGTTTCTTCTCCTTTTTTACGTGAAAACAAAAAAGACCGTCCGGTCTCCGCAAGCCAGGACGGTCTCTCCCACACACAGTCAAAGCCTACTTCGTTCCACTACAATCCTAGTTTACCACCCTTGCGCCGAAAAGTCAAACGGGTAAAACTTGGTCATTGGAGCGCGGGCATCCTGGCCGCATGGATGGTGCGGGCAAGATGCCCGCGTTCCGATGACTGCCTGGGAGCGCGGCCATCCTGGCCGTATGGATGGTGCGGGCAAAATGCCCGCGTTCCGATGACTGCCTGGGAACGCGGGCGTCCCCGCCCGCATGCGGCCATCCTGGCCGCATGGATGGTGCGGGCAAAATGCCCGCGTTCCGATGACTGCCTGGGAACGCGGGCGTCCCCGCCCGCATGCG
>QMOE01000034.1 GCA_003648125.1 Chloroflexota bacterium | reverse complement strand
CGTTCCTCCTCGGCGGTTTGACGGGCCGCGGCTAATACATCCGCTTCCTTCTGGCGCATTTCCTGGGCGGCTTGTTCGGCCACGGCTTGGGCCTGCTCACGCGCTGTTGCGGTGATTTTATTCGCTTCTCCGCGAGCTTGATCTAGAATGCGCGCTTGCTCCGCCGCAATGTTGGCGCGTTCTTCCGCCAATGTCGCGGCATCTTTTTTCTCTTTTTCCAGCATCTGACGACGTTTGTCCAGACTCTGCATTAGCGGCTTCCAGAGGAAAACGCTCAACGCGCCAAAAAGGATGAGAAAGTTGATGATTTGAGACAGCAAGAACAGGCCGTTGATGCCTAGTTTTCCCAATGCATCCAAGGTTCAACTCCTTTCCACTTGTCGTGGCAGGATAAGGCTAATCGGGTTACACGAACTTGATAGCCAGAGCCACGACGAGGGCATAGATGGCGATAGCCTCTGCCAGCGCCGCGACCAGGATCATACTGGTCAGGATGCCGCCGCTTGCCTCTGGGTTACGTCCGATGGACTCCATGGCCTTACTGCCAATCCAACCAATGGAAATGGCAGGAAAAATCACTCCGAACATGATGGTGAATGCCGTAGCAGCTTGCGTGACGGATTCGATGCCTTCAGGCCACATAAAAAACCTCCTTGATTTTAATTCTTGCACTTGTTCTTAATGTGATTCCTCATCGTGGTGAGAAGTTGTCGCCACAGAGAAAAAGACCAGGGTCAGCATGGCAAAGATGAGTCCCTGGATAAGACCGACAAAGAGTTCCAATCCCAGGAAAATGACCGGGAAGACAAAGGCGAACAGAAAGCTGACCACGAACAGCAATACTTCGCCGGCAAAGATATTACCAAAGAGACGGAAGGAGAAAGGCAGAACTTTGAGCACTTCCAGGATGATCTCTATCAGTCCGACGATACCGTTGACAATAATCTCTATACCCCGAGCGAATTTGGAGACAATTCCCTGCAAACCTTTCTGTGTAGGATCGGGTTTGGGAGAGGAAGCTCTAAAGTTCAGGTATTTATTCAGGTAGGAGACACCCAGCGCCTTGAAACCAAAGTATTGAGCCGCGGCTACCGAAACGATAGCCAGCGCCAGCGTCGTGCTGAGGTGGGCGTTGGCCGAGCGGAAGAGGGGAATTAGCTCTAGTTCCTCGCCCGGTTCGGCGGCAATTTCTTCTCCCTCGTGCTCTGCGGCGTGCGCTTCCTCAGCGTGGGGGAGGGCCCACACGCCGATGGAGCCGAACCCCGGCAGAATTCCGCACCAGTTGCTGATAGCGATGAACAGGAAAAAGGTCGCCACCAGGGGGAAAAAGAGTTTGGCTTTCTCACCTACCGCGTTCTCCATAAAATTGAGCATGCCTTCGGCCACGGCTTCTACGGCCACTCGGAAGCGGGATGGGGGGCCTTCCTGACGTTGGGCGCGGTTGTAGGCCAGCCCAATCAGGATCAAGATCGCCATCGTCAGAAAGGTGGAGGGCAGTGTGTTGGGGATGTGGTTGCCGTAAAAGGGAAGTGAGAAAGGAAGCGGTATCTCCTCCGCAGCCAGCGAGATCGCTGGTAGCTCGGCCTCTTCTCTCAGCACTCCCACTGCAAACAAGCCGCCGATTACCAACACGACGAATAGGAGTGTCAGGCGGCCTCGTGGTGTCTTGAGGGCTTGCAAGTTCATTCAGGCTTCTCCTCGTTCTGTTTAGTTTCCATCCGCTGCTTTACCGCTGACACCACCCAACGGTAGAGTATAATTGGGCCAACAATTCCACCGATTGCCGTCAATATCAGGCTGATGAGTGGCAAGGTGCCAAAGCGATTATCCAGCAGAAACCCCAATGCCAGTCCCGCCAGCACGGGCAGGGCGATCATTAGCCCGCCCCGCGCACCCATAAGCAGTACCCAGATCGCTTCCGCCCAATTGATGGACGGTTTGGGCGATGGCATTGTTTCCTTCTCCTATCCCACGAAAAATATCTGGGCGGCGGTCTGAAGCAGGTTCAAGATCAAGCTGGGGAAAATTCCCACGATAAACACACCCGTCACGGCCACTCCCAGTGCAATTGCCAGCGCGGGTGAGGTATCTATCCGTTCCTCCGTCTCTGCTGGAGTGAGGTAGATGGCGCGGATGATCTTCCAATAGTAGGAGATGGAGATGACGCTGTTGATCACGCCGACGACGGCCAGCCAGAGCAACCCCTCCTTGAGCGCGGCCGAGAAGAGCCACAGTTTGCCGATAAAGCCAGCCGTCAGGGGAATGCCGGCCAGCGAAAGCAGGCAGATGAGCAAGATCATCGCCAGCCCAGGCGCCCGCTTGTGCAGCCCGGCATAGTCCTCAATCTCGTCGGAACCGGTCTGGTTGGAAAAAGCGATCACGACGGCGAAAGCGCCCAGGTTGGTCACTGCGTAAGCAGATAGGTAAAGCAACACCGCCGTCACTCCCCGAGGAGAAGCCGCAACCACGCCGATGAGGATGTAGCCGGCCTGGGCGATGCTAGAGTAGGCCAGCAGTCGCTTGATGTTTGTCTGCCACATCGCCACCAGGTTGCCGAATGTCATCGTGATGGCCGAGATAGCCATCAACAGGGCGCGCCAATCTCCGCCCAGGATTTCCAGGCCAGATGGCGGCAGCGCGGTCAGCAGCACGCGCACGATGAGAGCGAAACCGGCGATCTTGGGGCAGACTGAAAGGAAGGCCGTGACGGGGGTCGGCGCGCCCTCGTAGGCATCCGGCGCCCACTGGTGGAAGGGGACGGCGCCGATCTTGAAGGCAAAGCCCGCCGCCACGAACACCAGCGCGGGGAGGACGACTGGTCGCAGGGTTCCCGTCAATGCCTCCGCGATACCTACCAGGTCTGTGGTTCCGGTCAGCCCGTAGAACCAGGATATACCGTAGAGCATCACCGCCGACACGCCCGCGCCGTACAGGAAATACTTGATCGCCGCCTCGGTTGAGCGTTTGTCGTCGCGCAAAAAGCCTGTGAGGATGTAGGAGGTGATGCTGAGGAACTCGAAAGCCACGTAAACCATGATCAGGTTGGTCGCTCCGCCCAGTAAACATATCGCCAGGGTGGCAAAGATCAACAAGGCGTAGAACTCGCCCGGATACCGGCTGCGTGCTCGAATGTATGCGTCGGAGGCGAGGATCACGATTCCCATCGCAACCAGCGCCACCATTTTGACCATCAGGGCAAAGGGGTCGCAGGAGAGCACGGAAAGCACTCGCGTATTGTAGCCCCAGAGCATGATCGTGGCGACCAGCGCGGCGGCCAATCCTATCAGCGCGACACGGGGTAGCCACGGCTTTTCCTCTTTGCGCGGCGAGATGGCATCCAGGCCCAAGATGACCAACCCCGCCAGGAGGAGCAGCAGTTCGGGCGAAAGAAGCCCTATCGTCTGCCCTAATGTGAGTGTGGGTTCTCCAAACAAGGTTGTCCTCCTCCTTGCCGTGCGTTACGGCAACGATTGCAGTATGGTCGTCATTGCGGCGTTGAACGAATCCAGCAGTGGGGCGGGGTAGAGGCCGAAAACGACCATGATGATTATCAGCGGCCATATCGTCGCTTTCTCCCACCACTCCATATCGGTCAGATGTCCCCACTTTTCCTTGTCGAGTTCACCCAAGAAGATGTATTGCACGATCTTCCACAGGATGTAGGCCGCAGTAAAGATCACACCAAACACACCGATAAAGGCGGCGATGGGGATAAAGTTCACTGCGCCCCGGAAGACAAAAAACTCGCTCCAGAACCCAGCCAGGCCCGGCAGGCCCAGCGAGGCAAAGCCAGTCACCAGCATGATACTGTAGTAATAGGGTACCTGGTTGCCCAATCCGCCGAACGCTTTCAACTCGCGGGTATGCGCTCGTTCGTAGATGATGCCGACCAGGAAAAACATTGCGCCGGTGATGATGCCGTGGGCAAACATCTGGAACGCCGCGCCGCTAAGCCCAGATGCGGCCGCGTTAAAGTTCTTCTCAATACCCAGCGTCCCGATGCCGGCCGCAGCCGCGCACAGCCCCAGCGTGACGTACCCCATGTGCGCCACCGACGAGTAGGCAACCAGCCGCTTAAAGTCCCACTGGGCCATACAGACCATCGCACCGTAGGCGATGCTCATGACTGCCATGATGGGGATAATAGGCACGTCCAAGACAAAGTACTTGAACTGCGCGGGGAACATTGGCAATACGATCCGAATCAGCCCGTAGGCTCCAAGTTTGAGCAAGATGCCGGCCAGGATGACGCTACCAGAGGTGGGCGCCTCGGTGTGGGCATCGGGCAGCCAGGTGTGGAAGGGGAAGGCGGGCACTTTGATGGCAAAGGCGACGAAAAAGGCCCAAAAGGCCATACTGGCTACTGTAAAGTTGCCCGCAAATGGTTGAGCCGCTATCGCTTCAAGGATGTTAAAAGTGCCGGTCTGCAAGTAGACGCCGATGATAGCCAGCAGCATAAACACACTGCCTGCCATCGTATAGAGGAAGAACTTGAGGGAAGCGTACTTGCGATTCTTTCCGCCCCACACACCGATGAGCAAGAACATTGGCACCAGTTCTATCTCCCAAAAGACATAGTACATCACCATGTCGAGAGAGAGAAAAACGCCGAGCATGCTCATCTCTAGCAGGAGGAACAAAAAGTAGTATTCCTTGACCCGGTCCTCGATGGTGCGGGCGGAGTAGAACAGCGAGAGGGTCGTCAGCAGAGCGGTCAGGAAAATCATCGGCGCGCTGAGACCATCTACCCCGAGGTGAAAGTTGATGTTAAAGGTCTGGATCCAGGGATACTTTTCCTCTAGCTGCATCACGCCGGCGTTCGGCGCTACGAGTATCCAGACGACTGTCGCGAGAACCAGCGACAGGAAGGCGAAAAAGATACCTACCCGGCGGATTGTCCTCGCGTCCTCGCGCGGGATGACCATGATCAGCAGTGCGCCTGCCAACGGGATCAAGAGGGTAACACTTAGGATTGGAAACATAATGTGCTCTCCTATTTCTTTTCTTTTACATTTGGGGCATTTGGAATATGATCACAAAGAACGTCACTACCAGTCCTAGCACCATTATGGCTGCTATCAGCAAATAGTTCTGTACCAGGCCGCCTTGAATGCGCCGGAGAGGACGTCCGGCGGCTTTCGTCACAGCGCCGACGCCGTTGACCGCGCCATCCACAATTTTAAAGTCAAAGCTGTCGAGGCCGATGGAGGCGAACTTGCCAGCGTTGCCCGCCAGGTTGACCAGCGCGTCCACGATATTGACGTCTACCCAACTGGCGACATCCGATAGAAGCCTCCCGATGTACCCGAACAGGTTGACCAGTCCGTCTACCACGCCGTGGTTTCTCACGAGCACTATTTCGCCTTCGATTTCTTTCTTCACCGGCTGGCCATAGTCAAAGGCGTCGAACACATCCGCCAGCCAGATGGAGCCTTTCACGAAAGTGGCCTGGTATAACTCGTCAAAGTAAAAGCGGTTGCGCATGGCTTCGTAGAGCCAGCCTAGCCACACTTTGCGCATCGCTGCCTCGACCGGGTCCATCTGCCCGGCCTTGAGCGGCTTGCGGCCATAGACCAGCCAGCCCAGTAACAATCCGCCCAGGCCAAAGCCCATCCCCAGAAGCATGGGCGCCCACTCGAACCCGTGCACTGCTTCCGACAAGTGTCCGGCTACTTTGAGTACGTGCTCGTGGCCGCCGGTCTCAATCGTCGAGCCAACAAAGTGGTGGAACCAGTTGGGGATGATGCCGCCGATGCCCGGTAAATTCTCGGGGATGCCGACCCAGCCCAGGGTCACAGCAAAGAACGCCAGGATAGCGAGCGGCACGGTCATTGAGGGCACGCTCTCTGGGGCGTGCCTGGCAGCCTCTGTGCGCGGTTCTCCGGCAAAGGTCAGGCAGATCTGTCGCATGGTGTAAAAGGCGGTCATACCGGCGGCGATAGTCAGCGTCCAAAAGACAATGGGCGTTGTATAGACCTGCGCCAGAATCTCATCCTTTGACCAAAAGCCGGCCGTGATCAGGGGAAAGCCAGAGAGGGCCAGGCCGCCCAAAAGGAACGGCCAAAAAGTGCGCGGCATACGTTTAGCCAGCCCGCCCATGTTCATCATGTCGTTGGGGTTGAACCACTTTTCTTCGTGCTCTTTGTGATCTTTGTGGGCGTGATGGTGACCGTGCTCCATCCCGTGGATCACCGAGCCGGAGCTGAGGAACAGGAGCGATTTGAAAAAGGCATGGGTGATCAGGTGGAACGCGCCGGCCACGTAGGCCCCGACACCCAAGGCGGCGATCATGTAGCCCAACTGGCTGATGGTGGAAAAGGCCAGCACTCCTTTGACGTCGTCTTGAGCGATGGCTATGAAGGAAGAAAAGATAGCGGTGAAGGCGCCGATGCCGGCCACGATAGCCATGTGGATTGGCTCAATGTGGGTGTACTGTTCGACGGCCACAAAGAGCGGGAAGCAGCGCACCACCAAAAAGACGCCGGCTGAGACCATCGTCGCGGCGTGGATGAGGGCCGAGACCGGGGTAGGGCCTTCCATCGCGTCGGGCAGCCAGGTGTGGAGCGGAAATTGCGCGCTCTTGCCCACCGTCCCGCCAAAGAGCAACAGCGCGATCACCGCCGCCAGCGGGAACCCGGTGCCCATAAAGCTGGTGGTCGCCAGGTACTCGAGCGTCTCGGGGCTGAATATGTCTCTGTAGGCGAGCGAGCCGACTTTGGCATAAAGCAGGGCCAGTCCGATCATAAAGAACAGGTCGCCAATCTTGGTCACGATAAAGGCCTTGAGGCCGGCCTCTTTGGGAGTGATCTTGTTGGGGTCGGGGTATTTTTTCTCGTACCAGAAACCAATCAGCAGATACGAGCAGGTGCCCATTATCTCCCAAAAGATGAAAAAGGCCAACAGGTTGTTAAAGACGACCATTCCCAGCATGCCGGTGGCAAAGAGGGAGAGGTAAGCAAAGAAACGGCTGTAGCGCTTGTCTTCGTCGGGCGTGCCAAAGTTCATGTAGCCGATGGCGTAGATAAAGATCATCATACAGACCAGCGGCACCATAAAGAGCATTATAGCCGTGGCCGGGTCAATGTAAACCGCGAGCCTGAATCGCTCCACGCCGGCGGATAGCCAGTGGATGGATTTGGATTCAAAGGGCAGTGTGCCCTCCGGGAGCGTCACCGCCGTCCAGAATACGATCTGGGCCAGCAAAAAGGCGATGGCGATGGCGCCAACGACCAGCCCGTGGCTCAATTTGCGATTCCGGTAGGTGACCAGGGGGACGATAATAAAGGCCAGGAAGGGAAAAAGTGGAATGAGCCAGGCGAGATTGAGCAGAGTAGTAGACATAGACACCTCGAATGTTAGCCTTTAAGCAGGTCAATCTCTTCCAAAACGACCGTGTTGCGGGTGCGCCATAAGGCAATGATGAGCGCCAGCCCCACCGCCGCCTCGGCCGCGGCGACGGCGTAGACGAACAGGGCGAACGCCTGCCCGGTCGCGGCGGCCGGCTCCGTGTAGCGCCAAAAGGCGACCAGGTTGATGTTGACAGCGTTGAGCATCAGTTCGACGCCCATCAGGATGGCGACGCCGTTACGCCGCGATAGGACGCCATAGAGTCCCATGCAGAACAGGGCGGCTGCCAGCAAGAGATACCATTCCAAAGGAATCATAATTATCGCTCCCGCGCGATTGTCACCGCGCCGATGAGTGCGACCAACAACAGGACCGATGCGACCTCAAAGGGCAGCACCAACCCGGCGGGGTCCACCAGCGCCTTTCCAAGATTGATGATGCTTTCTGGCGGAACGTCGCCAGGGGTTGCAGGCCAGTTGTGATTCAGCACCACCCAGCCCATCATGCCGCACAGTGCCACCGCCACCAGCGCGGCCAACCACCACTGGCGGTTGTATCCAGCGACGTTGGGGTTCATCATATCGCGCGTGAGCATGATGGCAAAGATGATCAGGATTGAGATGCCGCCCACGTAGATGAATAGTTGCGCGGCGGCCAGGAACGGGGCCTCTAGCAGCACGTACAGTCCCGCCACGCCAAAGAAGGCGAGGATTAGGAACAGCGCAGCGTGGAACACGTTACGTCGCGTCACTACCGCGAGCGCCGCTCCTAACGTTATTATGCCAAAGATAATGAATAGAACTTGTTGAAGAGTCATTAACTCGCTCCGCTTGGACAGGTAGCTACTGGTCGCTGATTTCTATGCCGGGCTTGCTTCTTGCTGCCCGGATACGTCACGCCGCCGCGCCTGCCGGCCCGCCACCACCAACGCACCCAGCACCGCCAGCGCCAGCAGGATATTGGCTCCTAGTAATGCGCTCTTTTGCATCCACGGCCCGGCGCTCGACGGAACCGCTTTGCCCACCAGCGCCACTATGCAGACGTTCACCAGCGCAACCGGCGTCAGGAACTTCCAGTTAAAGTTCAACATCTGGTCAATGCGCAGACGAGGCAGCGTGCCCCAGCACCACAGCAGGACAAAGAAAACGAGGCAAGACTTGAGCAAGAGCCACAGTGAACCCAGGATTGGCACACTATCTACGAATGGCCCCTGCCAGCCTCCCAGAAACAGAGTTGCAGTGATAACAGAGATAGCAAAGTTGTTCATAAACTCGGACAGATAAAACTGACCGAATTTCATACCGCTGTATTCGACAAAGTATCCCGCCACAATCTCCGAGTCGGCTTCCATCAGATCATAGGGCTGCCGTCCCGCCTCTGCCAGGGAAGAGACAAAGAAGAGAAGCGCCGTCACGGGCATCACAAAGATAAAGGGGACGTTCTGCGCTTTAGTGATTTCTTGCATCGAGAGAGAGCCAGCTACCATCACCACGGCTATGACGGAGAGTATCTGTGGAACCTCGTAACTAATCATATTGGCTACTGCACGCAGAGCGCCCAACAGAGCGTACTTGTTGTCGGACCCCCATCCAGCCATCAGCAGCGAGACCATACTCCCAGAACCGAGGGCGAGAACGTAGAAAATTCCAATGTTGAGATCGGAGCCGGTTATGTCTTTGCCCAGGGGAATCACTGCCCAAATTAGCACGGCTATGGTAAGAATCACTATCGGGGCGATGTTAAAGACCCAGCGATCGGCAGCGGCGGGGATGACGTCCTCTTTAGTCAGCATCTTGATGGCGTCGGCAAAGGTCTGGAAGAGGGCATAGGGACCAGGGTAGGGACCAGAGTTGTTGGGGCCGATCCGATCTTGCATACGGGCGATCAGTTTGCGCGCGGCCCAGATGAGAAAGATGACGGCAATCAAGGGGACAAAGGCCAGCGCAAACCCACCGATACCCAGCACGACCACCCGCGCCCACACGTCGGGCAGCCCGATGCCTTCTAACAACCCTTGCAGCCAGGGGCTAATGTTGCTGATGAAATCGTTAAAAGGTTCCATACAAGACCAACTCCTATTCGGGCAGTGTGGCTACATCCATTTGAGCGCGTTCTTACGCCAGACGTAGAGCAACGCGCCAAGCAGGATCAGGATAAAGATAATCGCCTCTATCACGGCGTACAGTTCCAACTGGTGGTATGCCAGCGCCCACGGCAACAGAAACACAGCCTCGACGTCGAACACGACAAAGACCAGGGCAAAGACATAGTATTGCACCTTGAACTGCACCCACGCTTCACCATGAGGCTGCAAGCCGCACTCGTAGGTCTCTGCTTTACGGGGGTTTGGTTTCTTGGGGCGCAATACAAAGGCGATAGCAATTGGGGCAACACCGAAGATGAGCGCGACGATCAGAAAAACACCAATGAAAGTGAATTGATCCAACAATGTGATCCTCCGCAAAGTGATCGCAAGCGCAAACAGCAACTATTATAGCACAATTGGGGCAAAGTGCCAACGGGTAAAAAGTTTATCACACTTTGATGATTGCGTCAAGTCTACGCGACCGAGAGGGTGTCCGTCATTTTCTTGCGCGCCGTGGAACGCGGCCATCTTGGCCGCATGCGGGCGGGGACGCCCGCGTTCCCAGGCAGTCATCGGAGCGCGGCCATCGGAGCGCGGCCATCTTGGCCGCATACAGGCGGGGACGCCCGCGTTCCCAGGCAGTCATTGGAGCGCGGTCATCTTATCTTGGCCGCATGCGGGCGGGGGACGCCCGCGCTCCCAGGCAGTCATCGGAACGCGGCCATTGGAGCGCGGCCATCTTGGCCGCATACGGGCGGGGACGCCGCGTTCCCAGGCAGTCATCGGAGCGCGGCCATTGGAGCGCGGCCATCTTGGCCGCATGCGGGCGGGGACGCCCGCGT
>QMOE01000033.1 GCA_003648125.1 Chloroflexota bacterium | reverse complement strand
CAACTATGGTGCATCTATGGCCGCCATTCGCCGCCTGATTGACCCGGCGGGCTTTAACCTGGGACAGCGACACATCACCCTCTCCACGGTGGGCATCGTGCCGGGAATCGAAAAATTAGCCAGAGAGGGGTTGCAGATCACACTTGCCGTCTCGCTGCACGCGGCCACCGACGCGCTGCGCGACCAACTCATTCCCATCAACCGCCGCTACGGGCTGGACGCGCTCTTTGAGGCCTGTTATCGCTACGTCGAGCGTGCCGGGCGACGGGTCAGCTTCGAGTGGGCGCTCGTCGCGGGGGTGAACGACACGCCCGAGCAGGCCGAGGCCCTGTCCGCCCGTCTGACGGGGTTTTTGGCCCACGTCAACCTCATCCCGCTCAACCCCACCCAGGGGTACAGCGGGCGACCCTCCTCCCAGGCGGCGATTGACGCCTTTACCAACATTTTGGAGCGCCATCGCATACCGTACACAATTCGCGCGCGGCGCGGGGTGGAGATTCAAGCTGCCTGCGGGCAGTTGCGGCGGCGGCAGGCGCGATAAAACGTGGCCGGTAGCGGGCGCAGTTGCCAAATATCTCAACTCGTTGTATCATATCTCTCTAATGACCCAGCCGATTAAAATCGCTCCCTCCATACTCGCCGCCGACTTTGCCCGCCTGGCCGAGGTGGTCCAAAGCGTCGAGGCCGCCGGCGCGGACTATATCCACGTTGACGTGATGGACGGTCACTTTGTGCCGAACATCACCGTCGGGCCGCTGGTCGTACAAGCCCTGAGGCGCGTCACCGATTTGCCCCTCGATGTGCATTTGATGATTGCCGACCCTGCCCGCTACGTGTTGGCATTTACCGAGGCCGGCGCTGCTGGGCTGACCATCCACATTGAGGCCACGCCTCACGCGCACCGTGTTCTGCAACAGATCAGAGAACTGGGCGCGCGTCCGGGCATCGCGCTGAATCCGGCCACGCCGCCATCGGCCATCGGCGAGATTCTCAATGACGTGGCTCTGGTGCTGGTGATGACGGTCAACCCGGGTTTTGGCGGGCAGCCGTTTATTGAGCGCATGCTGCACAAGATCGCGCGGGTGCGGGAGATGCTGGACGGTGCAGGGAGCGAGGCGGAGTTGGAGGTAGATGGCGGCATCGGGCCGCGGACGGCGGAGCGGGTGGTGGCAGCCGGCGCGACGGTGTTGGTGGCCGGGGAGGCTATCTTTGGCGCGCCGGAAGGGATAGAGAAAGCTACCAGGGCGATCCGTGAGGCGGCTCGCCGGGGCGGAACGCAAAGAAACCAGGATTTTTAGAAAAACCTGGTTTCTAAGGGGAGAGGAAGCTTAGCTGTTCTTGTTCAGCGTCCGCAGGCAGCGGGTGCAAAGATACATGCGGCGCATTTTACCTTTTATCTCGACCTTGACGCGCTGGATATTGGGTTTGAACTGCCGATTTGTTGCCCGCTTGGAGTGGCTGACGTTGTGCCCGAATTGAGGACTTTTACCGCACATTTCACATTTTGCCATTTGAATCACCTCGTTTTTTTGTTTACGACGGGGCATATCATACCATAAGGCAGCCTTTCGCGCAAACTGTTGTAGGGCCAATCAACTTGTCAAGACGCGGTTTAACAAATTGCGCTACTCGGGAGTTTGTCCCCTGCTAATTGGAGGAAATCATGTCGGAACAAGAGCATAGTCTGGGGCGTATCGAGGTCTCGCCGACTGCCATCGCCAGTATTGCGGACGAGGCGGTACTGGCTTGCTATGGCGTCGTAGGTACCGCGGCCAAGAACTTGGCTGTGGGCGTCGTCAGTGCTGTCTCCAGCGCCAGGAAGCGCGGAATAGAGGTGCGCGTCGAAGAAGGTCGTATTAGCATTGACGTTTACGTGATTATTGAATATGGCACTCGCATCGTCGCGGTGGCTCGCAGTGTGATGAACGTCGTCAAGTTCAGCGTCGAACGGGCGTTGGGTATACCCGTTGTCGAGGTCAACGTCCACGTCGAGGGGCTGCGCGTCAGCGACATTGATTGAGTGAGGGGGAGTAGGTTGGCAGACAAGGAATCATCAACAGTTGTACAGCAGCATCCGCGCCTGGGCACGGACGGTCAGGGCTTTAAGCGATTGATCAAAGCGGCGCTGGCCTGGCTGCAATATCATCAGAATGCGATTAACGTGCTCAATGTCTATCCGGTCCCCGACGGCGACACTGGGACCAACATGGTGTTGACGATGCAATCCGCCTGGAACGAGATCAAGGACTCGCCGGAACACAATGTGGGGCGGGTTGCTCACCGGATGGCTCACGGTGCGCTGATGGGCGCTCGGGGAAACTCGGGTGTTATTCTTTCCCAGGTCTGGCGTGGGTTTGCCCGCAGCCTGGATGGGAAGAAGGTCTATCGCGCCCCCGAATTGGCCGCTGCCTGTCGAGAAGCGGCAGCGACCGCCTACAAGGGCGTGGTCAAACCGGTCGAGGGCACAATTCTTACCGTCGCCCGCGCCGTCGCCGACTCGGCGACCCGGGCGGAGAAAGATACGGATGATTTGGCGCGCATGTTGGAGCGGATGGTGTTCGCCGCTCACGAGGCGGTTATGCTTACCCCATCGCTGTTGCCGGTGCTCAAGGAAGCCGGGGTGGTAGATGCCGGCGGTCAGGGGCTGTTCGTTATATTGGAGGGTATGTTACGACATATGCGAGGCGAGCCTATTGCCGAGGACGCGCAAATGGCCGATGCAGTGCACCTCATCGCCACGGAGGTAGAGCCAGGTGAGGCCGGGTACGGCTACGACGTGCAGTTTCTCATCGTCGGTCAGAGCCTCGACGTGGACCAAGTCCGACAGAGAATCACAGAGATGGGCGAGTGCCCGCTCGTCGTGGGCGACCCGGAGACGGTCAAGGTACACGTTCACGTGCCTGATCCGGGCGTTCCCATCAGTTATGGGGCCGGCCTGGGGTCGCTGCGCGATGTCGTGGTGGAGGATATGCAGGCTCAGTACCGCGATTTTATCGCCGAGCGTGATCTGACGCCTGCTCCTGCGACGTCTCAGGAGATTGGCGTCGTGGCCGTTGTCATGGGGGATGGATTGGCCAGTGTTTTCCAGAGCCTGGGCGTGGAAGCCATCGTGCGCGGTGGTCAGACGATGAACCCCAGCACGCAGGACTTGTTGGAAGCTGCGGAGAGTTTGCCGGCCAGGCAGGTGATTTTACTGCCTAACAACGGCAACGTCATCCTGGCCGCCGAGCAAGCCTGCGAACTTGGCGATAAGCCCATAGCCGTCGTTCCCAGCCGCTCCATTCCGCAGGGGTTGGCGGCGCTCTTGGCGATCAATTACCAGGCCGACTTTGAGACCAACGTGGACGTGATGGCGAGCATGATGGAGGATGTCAAGACGGGGGAGGTCACCACTGCCACCCGCTCGGCGACGATCAACGGCGTAAAAGTCACCGATGGACAGATCATTGGCCTGCACGACGGGGATTTGAAGGTAGCCGGTACAAAGGTTGAGCAAGTCGTGTTGGCGCTGCTGGCGGAGATGGACGCGGCCCAATGTGAGATCATCACCTTGTACTATGGCGCAGACGTGAGCGAAGATGACGCCATCGCGCTGGCTGATCTCTTGCAGCAAACCTGGTCCGATCAAGAAATCGAAGTTGTCTTCGGCGGGCAGCCGCATTATCATTACATTCTTTCGGTGGAGTAGACCATCCGACTGCCAACGGAGGTATCGTGTCTAGAGTTCACATTGTTACTGACAGCGCAGCAATTATTGAGCCTGGTGTTGCCGAACGGCTCGGAGTGACCATCGTGCCGCTGACTATTAGCATTGACGGCCAAGATTACCAGGACGGCACCGATTTAGACCACGAGGAATTGTTACACCGCATGACGCGCGACCGCGTTCATCCCGAGATCGTTGGTCCGACAGCCGAGCAGTTTCGGCGCGTGTATGAATGTCTGATGAGCGATACCAATCAAATTATCTCCATTCACTCCTCGGCCAGTCTCAGTTGCGTTCACCGCGAGGCGCAGAGCGCGGCCAGCGGGTTTCTGGGCCGTTGCGACATCGTGGTTATGGATTCGGAGACGCTCTCCCTGGGCTTGGGTATCCTGGCGCAGGAAGCGGCATGCTTGGCCTGCGATTCTGTTTCCCTGAGCGAGATCGTGCGGCAGATTCGGGGAATGATTCGGCGTGTCTACATTGTCTTTGTCACCGATACACTGGACTATTTGGAGCATAGCCGGCTCATCAGCCCGGCCCAGGCTATACTGGGCGCTATGTTAAATATCAGACCTTTTCTGGAGATGGAGGAAGGCAACATCATTCCGATGGAAAAAGTCCGCAGCCACGATAGGGCGACAGACAAGTTGATCGAGTTCGCCAACGAATTCTCCGACATTGAGCGGGTGGCTATTTTGCAGAGCACCCCTTACCCCACGCAGAGGACAAAGGTATTGCGGGAGCGGTTGGAGACTATCGCGCCGGGCCACGAGTTTCCCGTTTTACTCTATGGGCCGTTGTTGGCCTCGCACATTGGGCCAGATGGGATAGGTCTGATGGTGTACGAGGGAACAAGCAAGGAAGAGTTGCCTCGGTGAGCCGGGTACGCATCGTCACCGATAGTACGTCTGACGTGCCGCCCGATGTGGCGGAACGGTTGCGCGTCACCGTCGTGCCAGCCTACGTCCAGATCGCCGACCATAGTTACCGGGACGCATCTTCTTCTGAGGGCTTGGGCCGGGATGAATTCTACGCCCGACTGCCCACGATGCCGTCCATGCCGACCACTGCCGTCCCGCCGGCCCACGAGTTCACCGTCGCCTATCGCAGTTTAGCCGATGATGCGGACGCGGTGATCGCCATTGTGATTTCTGCCAACTTGAGCGGGATGTACAACGTTGCTCGCTTGGGCGCACAGGGAGTGGATGATTTGAAAATACACGTCGTGGACTCGGGGCAACTCTCGATGGGTCTCGGTTGGATGGTCGTTGCGGCGGCGGAAGCGGCGGCCAAGGGACGGAGTGTTCAGGAGATTCTGGCTCTGGTCAAGGATATGAGGCCCCGGGTGCATGTCTACGCTATGCTCGACACGTTGGAATATCTGCGCCGCAGCGGGCGCGTGAACTGGGCGCGGGCGAAGGCTGCTCAACTCTTGCGCATCAAGCCAATTTTGCAAGTGCTCATGGGCCATGTCAGGGACATAGGGCGGACGCGGACGAGACGCCGTGCCATTGAGCGCTTGGTCGAGATCGTGCGTGCCCAGGGGCCGTTGGAACGCCTGGCGATCCTCCACACTTGTTCTCCCGATGTAGAAGACTTGCGCAGCCGCCTGGTTGATCTGTGCCCGGCTGAGCAAATTTTTACCGTAGTAGTTACTACGATCATCGGCGCCCACATAGGACCACGCGGATTGGGCGTGGCCGCAGTAACTGCTGGATAAATTATGATGATGCCTATCGAGAAACTTGCCAAGATCCTCAATCTAGAGGCGGCCAAGTACCAGGATCGGGCCGTGTTTGGCGGCCTGGCCCGCTATGCCGATACGTGGTCGCGAGAGGCCAGAGTTGCCTTTGTCCCCGAGGCGGATGAGTGGGTGCAAGAGGTGGCTGACCGGCTGTGTGCTTATAGCGCTCTCTCTGATGATGGTGCTCGCCAGAAGGCCGTGACTGAATTGTTGGGAATGCTCCAGGCTGCCCCTCCTCAGCGGGAGGAGGAAGAGAAAGCGGTTCCTGCTCCGCCCGTGCCCGCCAAAACCGGGCCGGCGCCGACTTTGGCGCGCACTGGCCTCGATTCATCGGTCACTGTTCTGCAAGGAGTGGGTTCCCGGCAGGCCAAGCGGCTGGCTAAACTGGGTGTACATACCATCCGCGATATGCTTTACTGTTTTCCCCGCCGCTACGAGGATTACTCGCAACTTAAACCCATCAACCGGCTGGAATATGGCGAGGATGTCACCATCATTGCCCAGGTCTGGGATGCCGGCGTGCGCAAGACCAGGGGGGGCGGCAGTCTCTTCAAGGCCACCCTTTCCGATGGCACTGGCTTTGTCGAGATCACCTGGTTCAACCAGCCCTTTCTAGCCGATAAAATTCAGCGGGGCAAACAAATCGTCATCAGCGGAAAGGTGGACGAGTACCTGGGTCGGCTGTGCTTTAATTCCCCAGAGTGGGAACTGTTGGAAAAAGAACTGCTTCACACTGCTCGCCTTGTGCCGATTTACCCGCTCACAAAAGGGCTGGGCGCTAAATGGCTGCGCCGCCTGATGAAGCGCACTGTGGATTATTGGTCCAAACGGATGCCCGATCACTTGCCGGACTCGGTGCGCCAGGAGGCGAAATTGCTGGATTTGGAGTCCGCCATAGTCCAGATTCACTTCCCAGGCGACAAGGCTATCTTGAAAAAGGCGCGTTATCGTCTGGCCTTTGACGAGTTGTTCGTCTTGCAGATTGGCTTGTTGCGCCAGCGCCATCTGTGGCGCTCGGAGCCGGGTAGACCGTTGCCGGTGGACGATGGTACGCTCGACAATTTTACCCGCAGTCTGCCGTTCGAGTTGACCAATGCCCAGAAGCGTGCCCTGCGGCAGATCGTCGCCGACCTGCGTACCAGCCAGCCCATGAACCGGCTGCTGCAAGGGGACGTCGGCTCCGGCAAAACCGCCGTAGCAGCGGCGGCGATGGCTTTGACGGTGGCCGCTGGCGCTCAGGCGGCGCTGATGGTTCCCACCGAGATCCTGGCTGAGCAGCACTTTGCAAATCTCGCACATCAAATCCCGAATCTTGGACTGCTCACGGGCAGCGTCACCGGGCAGGAGCGGGAGGAAATTCTCGCCGGGCTGAGCGATGGCAGTGTGGGTGCCGTCGTGGGCACTCACGCGCTGATCCAGGAAGGAGTGCAGTTCAAAGAGTTGACCCTGGCGGTGATTGATGAGCAACATCGCTTTGGCGTGAGCCAGCGGGCTGCGTTGCGGCAAAAGGGATACAACCCCCATCTCCTGGTGATGACTGCCACTCCCATTCCCCGCTCCCTCGAATTGACGCTCTGGGGCCATCTGGACGTTTCGGTCATTGACGAAATGCCGCCGGGGCGCAAGCCGGTCGTGACCCGTTTGATCCTGCCCACTGAGCGAGAACGCGCTTACAGCTTTGTACGCAGCCAGGTCGAAAAGGGCCGCCAGGTGTTCATCATCTGCCCGTTGGTCGAGGAATCGGCCAAGATCGAGGCTAAATCTGCCGTCGAGGAGTACAAGCGGTTGCAAAAGTACATCTTCCCCGACCTGAGACTGGGGTTGTTGCACGGGCGGATGAAAGGGGAGGAGAAAGAGGGTACGATGGCCAGCTTTGCTCGCGGGGAGTTGGACATCTTGATCGCTACGTCCGTCGTCGAGGTGGGGATTGACGTGCCCAACGCCACCGTGATGCTCGTCGAGGGGGCCGACCGTTTTGGCCTGGCCCAGCTTCACCAGTTCCGGGGCCGCGTGGGCCGGGGCGAGCACGATTCCTACTGCTTGCTGGTTTCCGGCTCCTCCTCGCCCGAGGCACAGAAACGGCTGCAGGCAGTCGAGGCCACCAACGACGGTTTCGAGTTGGCGCAAAAAGACCTGGAGATGCGCGGGCCGGGCGAGTTCCTCGGCACCCGACAGGCGGGTTTCCCTGACCTCAAGCTAGCCAGCGTGACTGATCTGCAACTCATCGAGGCTGCCCGTGAGGCCGCCCGTCGCTTTTTCGAGACCGATCCAGAACTGGCCGACCCGGACAACCGGTTGCTTGCCCGGCGGGTGGTGCAATTTTGGAAGGGAGAAGGAGAGGTCAGTTGACCCACACCGCTATCTACCCCGGCACCTTTGACCCCATTCACCTGGGGCACGTTGATATCGCCACCCGTGCGGCCACCATCTTTGACGAATTGGTGCTTGCCATCTATGACCGGCCGGCAAAGAGCTTGATGTTCACCGTTGAGGAGCGGGTGGAGTTGGCGCGTCAGGCTCTGGCTGACTTGCCCAACGCGCGCGTGATTTCCTATGGTGGATTGACGGCCGAGTTTGCTCGCGGCGTTGGGGCGCAGGCCATCGTGCGCGGGCTGCGAGTCATCTCCGATTTCGAACTCGAGTACCAGATGGCGCTCACTAACCGCCAACTCGCGCCAGAAGTTGACACCGTGTGCCTGATGACGCGCCAGTCTCATGCCTTTTTGAGTTCCAGCATCGTCAAGGAGATTGCGTTGTTGGAGGGAGACGTGAGTAGGATGGTTCCCCCGCACGTCGCGGCTGCGTTAGAGATCAAGCGGCGCGAGCGAGAGAAGAACCACGAGCCGGTGCCGCTTGTTTCGTTGCGTGATTGAACATCGGAGGCCGATATGGATATTCTGCATCTGATAGATCGTTTTGAAGAAACCATCAAGGAGAGTAAGCGACTGCCTTTCAGCGGTCTGCGGTTGGTGGACGAGCGCAACGTCTGGCCTTTGCTCGACCAGATGCGCATTTCCGTCCCCGACGAGGTCCGACGCGCCGAGCGGACTATCCGTGAGAAAGAGCGCACCATAGCTCAGGCCCACGAGGAGGCGGAACGCATCGTCGCGCTGGCGCGGAGTGAGGCGGCTCAATTGACGGCCGAGCATTCTGTCGTTCGGATGGCCGAGGAGCGGGCTGCTGCCATCCGTGAGCGCGCCGAGCAGGAAGCGAAGGGTGTGCGCACCGGCGCTGATGGTTATGCTTTTGACGTGCTTTGCCAGTTGGAGCAGGAGCTGAAACGGGCGCTGACGGTGATCGAAAACGGCATCCGCACCATCCAGGTCGAGCGGGAAAGGAGAGAGGCCCAATCTCTCTCCGAGGAGAAACCTGACGGGGGCGACGAAACACCTTGACAGGTTTGCGGCTCGCTCCTATAATACGCACTCTTGTAAATCTGATCTAGTGGAGCAAATTGCTAATTTGCTCCAGAAAGGAACGTAAATAAATGCCACCACTACCAAAGCGCAAAATATCGAGGACCAGAGGAAAGAAGCGCCGCGCTCAATGGAAGCTGAGAACTCAGCGGTTGGTTACCTGCCCGCAATGCGGCGCGCCAGTACGTCCTCATCACGTCTGTCTTTCCTGTGGTACCTATCGTGGCACTCAAGTCATCGAAATCGAAGAAGAGTAACACGTCAAACGTGATTGTTGGTCACGCGGTAGCTACTCAGGTGCCCGGCACTTGAACAAAGAGCCATTTTCGAGCAAGTGCCGGGCACCAGAGCAGTTACGTCACGTGTTACACTTTACACATCTTTGAGGGGGTGCTCGTTGATGCGCAAGTGCGCTCACCTGTTTCCGGGACAAGGCTCTCAGTACGTGGGGATGGGACGCGATCTCTATGACGCTTCTCCCGTGGCCCGCGCCGTGTTCGACCAGGCCGATGCTATCCTGGGCACTGCTTTGTCGCGATTGTGCTTTGAGGGTCCCGCCGACCAGTTGAACGATACGGCGAACACGCAACCCGCCGTTCTTGTCACCAGCGTGGCCGCGCTGCGGGCGTTGGAGGAGCAGGGATTGGAACCTCCGGCCTACGTCGCCGGGCACAGTATGGGGGAGTTTAGCGCGTTGGTGGCGGCAGGGGCACTTTCCTTTGAGGATGGGCTGCGGCTGGTCTGCGAGCGTGGTCGGTTGATGAAGGAGGCCGGCGAGCGCAGCCCCGGCGGGATGGCGGCCGTGATCGGGCTGGAGCGGGAGCCGCTGGAGGCGATCTGCGCCCAGGTGCGGGAGCAGGGCGGGGAGTACGTCGGTCTCGCCAACGATAATTGTCCCGGCCAACTTGTCATCTCTGGCGCGTTTAGCCCGCTAGAACGGGCGATGGAGTTGGCTGCAGAGCGCGGGGCCAGGAAGGTGGTCCGGCTGACCGTGAGCATCGCGGCCCATTCCCCTTTGATGGCCCAAGCCGCCGCCGAGTTCCGCCGTTTTCTTGATGTGACCTCGCTTCACGATGCGGCTGTCCCTCTCGTGGCGAACGCTATTGCTGGCCCTCTCACTGATCCCGACGACATCCGCGATGCGTTGGGGCGGCAACTCACCTCTCCCGTGCGCTGGACCGAGTCGGTGCGTTGGATGATCGGGCAGGGGGTGGCCCACTTTGTCGAGGTGGGGCCGAAGGAGGTGCTCACCGGTCTCTTGCGGCGCATTGATCGCGGGGTGGCGACGCTGACCACCGAGCAGGCTTTGGCCTACGAGGTGTGAGGAAGGGAGATGTTAGGCCGCGGGATGTTGACGAGGCAAAGCCATCGTCCCTAGTTCTGATTGGTCTATTCCTGATCGTTCACGGCCTGGTTCACGCGCTCTGTTCCCCCCGAACCGGATTTCCCGATGACGGCCGGGAAATCGTGGCTGGTGACACGGGCGGGCCTGAGCCTATCAGTAGTGAGGCCAGAAGTTGTCGCAATGATCGGGTTCGCTCTTCTTGCTCCAAGCCACTGGGGGCTATTTGTTCCTGCCGGTTGGTTCAAGACTTTGGCGCTCATCTCGGCTGTAGCCTCCCTAACCTGGACAAGCCAGAACCAAAAAGGAACACAGAGACCACAGAGGCTTCGCAGACACAGAGATTCACCGAGTTTTTCT
>QMOE01000032.1 GCA_003648125.1 Chloroflexota bacterium | reverse complement strand
GCAAGAATGGTTCTTTGATTTTATCCCAGCGGTACAGGTCAGAGTTGAAGCGGTCGAGCGCTGAGGGCCACAGTCCCCGCGCCGCCAGGATGACGCGATTATCGAATAACACTCCATTGGTCAATTCTGCCAACTCGGCGAAAAAGCTCTCGACGCCTACCAGTTCCAGATAATCGGCCAGCAGTGAGCGCGCTTCCCCGCGCTCCTGCCGCCCACTGGCCCGCATGCCACGCTCTTCGGCAAAGACCCGCACCCAGCAGTGAGTCGCCCGCTCCAGTTCGGCCCAGGCCACCGCCGACACCCGTCCTACGACGGCCAGATTTCCCCCCTCACGTTCCATCTCCGCCAACACCCCCTCCAACTGCGGAGATTCCCAGCCCAGCCCGTCGAGGAAGCGACGCAGGTGTGGCCCTATGTCCGGGTGGCGCTGCGCGATCAACAAATCCAGCGGCGTGTCCAGGTCAAAGCGCGTGGCGGCCGAGGCGGGCAGGCTTTCGACCGGCAGTCCTTTCTCGTGAGCCATTATCCAGGCCAGCGCGTTGTCGCTGGCTTCCTGAGCGATCAGGGGCAGCATCTCTGCGGCGGAAGTGAACCCCAGCCAATCACAGGAGTGAATGTTGTTGGTGACCACTAGCCGCTCCGCCTCTCCCAGGCGAATCAGCATCTCGGCCCAACGCTCGAAGCTTAACAGCGGGGCCGAAGCGCCTCCGCTGTAGAGCACACGTTGCGCCCCGTACCGCTCAATCAGCCTGGCCAGCCGCCGCCCAAAGTGAAACGGCTCGTCGGGCCGGTCGAGTTCCACTTTGACCGGTAGATCGGCCAGTGTATCGCCCCACGCGGGGTCGTCGGTGGCGACCACGGCCTGGTCGACCAGCTCCGTGCGCAGCAACAATTCTAGCAAGTCGCGCGCGGCGGCCCGGTGCGCGCCGTCTACCGCCTGTTCTATCTCGCTTCGTCCCCTGCCACCAACCAGCAAGAATAGGATAATCTTTTCTGCCAATCAAGTACCCCTTAACTCAAAGGGGGTTCGGTATGAGCCGAACCCCCTCGTGCAAGCATCAAGCAAATTCAAGTCTCACTAGAGCCAAATTTTGACGAGTGGCCGCACCCCGCCGCTCAGGATAGATCGGGCTGCAACAGGCCATAGTTGCCATCATTGCGCTGGTACACCGCGTTGATGGCGTTCTCGTCCGCGTTCAGGAAGATGAAAAAGTGGTGGCCCAGCAGTTCCATTTGTTCAACCGCTTCTTCTGGTGACATGGGCCGCACTTCGAAGCGCTTGGTGCGGACGATTTCACCTTCTGTCTCCTCCTGAATCTCTTCGACAGGCAATTCGTCGTCGGCGGCCGCGCGCCAGCGGGCCTGACGCTTGCCCTTGTAACGAGTGATCTGACGATACATCTTGTCCATCACCTCGTCAATCGCAGCGAACATATCGCCAGTGCATTCTTCGGCCCGCAGAATTGTTCCCCGCAGCCGCACCGTCAACTGTGCTACCTGGCGCTGGGCGGCGCTGCGCGAGTTCTCTACCTTCAAGTCAAACCGCGCATCCTCGATTGAGGGCAAGTAACGATCCAGTTTTTCGGTTTTCTGGTCCACATACTCCCTCAGCCGTGGAGTGACTTGCATGTTTCGGGCAAAGATAGAAATTTCCACTAGTTTCCTCCTTAAAATAAGATTTGTTCCAGCAGATCTCGCTCGGCAAAACAACCTGTCTGCTAGAGCGCACGGGCTAACGTCAAGGCCTGCACAGCGCGCGCTCCTCCCGCGCGCACGGCTATAGCACAGGCTTCCAGTGTAGCGCCTGTGGTGCATACGTCGTCAATCAACAGCACTCGCTTGTCAGCGAGGCCGTCGCCGGAACAACTGAAAGCTCCGTGTACATTCTGTTTTCGCTGCTTGGCACCAAGTTTGACCTGCGATGATGTCGAACGCTGTCGTACCAGCGTCTGTTCTTCCACCGTCAGCCCCACGCGGTGCGCCATCTCACGGGCTAGCAGCGCCGCCTGGTTGTATCCCCGCGCACGCAACCGGTCAGCGTGCAATGGCACGGGCACCAGGACATCGGCCGGCATTGGATGTTGCTCCCAATACGCCGCCATCAATCCCCCCAGGGGCTTGGCCAGAGCGGTGCGGCTGCGATATTTGAGCCAATGCATCGCCTGGCGGAGCGCACCTTCAAAGTAAACTGCCGAGCGGATGCGGTCAATTTGCAGAGGAGCGGTCCGGCAACGCACGCAGAGACCGGCAGCACCCACCCTGTCTCCACAGCGAGTGCAAAAGGGAGGCTCAACACGAGGAATCTGGTCCAGACATTCGGCGCACAACCATGTGCCCACCTGACCACAACTGACACAACGCGGGGGAAACAAAAGATCGAGAAACTGGTTACGCAGACTAAACCAGCGCGAGCTAAACGTTTCAATGATCAATACAGGCAAAGAGACTCATCCCCGATTCTGTTCCTACCTCAACCAATCAACTTGCAACCTGATGGCAGAAACTCAAGGTATGTTACCCACCCCTCCAAAATTGCCAAAAATGTCCCCCATTGACATTACTTTGATCACCGCTGGCCCTAGCAGGACGACGAAAATAGATGGGAAGATGAAAAAGACAATGGCAGGCAACATCTTGATGCCGGCAGAACGAGCCAGTCCTTCCGCCCGCTGACGGCGGCGCATACGCATCTGGTCCGATTGAATGCGTAACACTCGAGCTATACTGACACCGAGTTGGTCCGCCTGGACAATGGCTGCCACGAACGTAGTCAGGTCTGGGACTTGGATGCGATCTGACATGTCGCGCAATGCCTCACGGCGCAGTTTGCCTAACTGGAGTTCCTGGATCACGCGCATGAATGCCCGGCTCAACTCGTTGTCCCACTTGTCAGCCACCTTGGTCATGGCACCGTCGAAGCCCAACCCCGCCTCGACGCAGATTGTCAGCAGGTCGAGCGCATCGGGTAAAGATTTTAGAACCTCTTTTTGTCGCTTGCTGGCCTTGCTCTTGAGCCAAAGCACCGGCAGGTAATAACCCATTCCGACTGCACCGCCGACCATCATAATACGCTTTGGGAGAGACTGTTTCGCCAGCATCAGCAAGGCAAAACCAAGCCCACCCAACAAGAGCATCACCAACAATCGAACTCCCAGAAATTCGGTAGGCCCCCAACCATAAGGATTGCCGGCCAGGTCGAGCTGATGCTGGAGCGCTTCCGTGCTCCGCTGAGGCGTAAAGCGAGACGCGAAACTCGCCAGTCCTCTCAGCAAGGGCAGCAGGATTCGTTCGCTAAAGGGTTGGGACAGTTCAAGTTCTTCCAGACTTGATGGTTGTTCTAGCGTCCCAAACTCTGCCAGCCGGTCATCGAGGGTGGTAGGTTCCCGCGATCCCAACAAGCCAACGACGAGCACCACTCCCCCGGCTAACACTAACACAACCAAGACAACAATTGCTATCGTCATCCGCCTGCACTCCCCTGAAAACTAGACATCAATCTGCATCAATTTATTTATGACTATAAACCCTAATACGACCCCCAGCACAGCTACGCCGATCATGATCCATCCACACTTGTTAGTGAACAACAGCGACATAAACTCCCCGTTGATGAGGTAGATGACCCCAGCCAAAATGACCGGTATGGCACTGACCATGTAACCTGATACACGGCTCTGGGAAGTGAGTGACTTCATCTCCCCCTTAATTCGAACGCGCTCCCGGATGGTATGGCTGATCGAATCCAGTACCTCGGCCAGATTACCGCCCACCTCGCGCTGTACGTTGATGGCCGTGATCAGCATGTCCAAGTCATCGCTGGTGATACGGCGTAGCATATGGCCCAATGCCTGCTCCAACGTTATGCCAAACTGCACCTCTTGAACCACTCGACCAAACTCGACCGAGATCGGCGGCCCCATCTCTTCCGCTATTGCCTCCATAGCCTGCATAACGCTATACCCGGCACGGAGAGAGTTGACGAGCAGGTTGATCGAGTCACCGAGTTGATTGTCGAACGCCTTCAATCGCCGCCCGCGTGACATTCCCACGTAAATGCGAGGGGCAAAGAATCCCAACAGGCATGCGCCAGCGGCAATCAGCACATTTCTGCGCCAAAGATAGCTCACCACCCCCAAGACTAGGATCAGCAAAACCGTGGCTATCATAAATTCCCCAACGGTAATTTTGAGATCCGCCTGTGCCAGTTGTGTCGCCAGGCTGGACCCCAATCCTCGACTGGTCAGTGCCTGGTTCAGCGCATCTGTTACAGGGGACTTGCGTGGGGCTGCTGCCCCGTCCAGCGCTGACACTTCCTCGGTGATGCCTAATCGTTCTTCGATGAGATGGCTGGAGCGGCGAGAAACGATAATCCCGCTCCCTACAATGCCCAGGCCGATCACTATGAAAATTAATAATATCAACCACGTCGCCATCACTCTTTTTCCTCGCCTTACTGGAAAGCCCCCTGGATCGCGCCCTCAATGGGCCAAACATGGTTTCGATGCGCCCCTGTGGGGCTACTCAACCGACGTTTAGCCTACTACCTGAACGCTTACCCCGGATGAACTAGTACCGCCGCTGTTGCCCTCCCGCGCCGAAAATGTTAGGCGGTAAATGGATACCATGCGCTTCGATTTTTTCCATAAACTTGGGACGCAACCCCGTAGGGCGCAGCAAGCCAATGACCCGACCACTCTCGAAACCAGCCCTCTCGAACTTGAATATATCGGACATCGTAATTACGTCCCCTTCCATACCCTGGACCTCGGTGATGGCGACGACTCTACGACTCCCGTCCTGCATACGCTCCAGTTGGATGATCACATCCAACGCGGCGGTAATTTGCTCGCGGATGGCTCTGTGGGGTAGTTCCATCCCGGCCATCAGCACCATGTTCTCCAGACGGCCCGTCGCCTCGCGAGGGTTGTTAGCGTGGATCGTGGTCAGGCTGCCCTCGTGGCCGGTATTCATTGCCTGCATCATATCGAAAGCCTCAGGCCCTCGACACTCGCCCACGATGATGCGATCCGGACGCATCCGCAAGCAGTTGATTACCAGATCCCGAATAGATATCTCTCCCCGACCCTCGATGTTAGCCGGGCGCGATTCCAGAGTCACCACGTGCTCTTGGCGCAGTTGCAATTCGGCGGCGTTTTCGACAGTGATGATACGATCTTCGTTCGAGATATAGCCGGAAAGGACATTTAAAAAGGTCGTCTTACCGGAGCCGGTTCCCCCGGAAATCACCATATTCAGTTTCGCCATCACGCCGGCTTTCAAAAGCTCCATTGCTTCTGGGGTCACACTCCCCAGCTCGATCAATTTTTCGACCGTGAGTGGTATCTTGAAGAACTTGCGGATCGTCAACACTGGGCCGATCAAAGAGATGGGCGGAATTACGGCGTTCACCCGGGAGCCGTCTGGCAGGCGGGCATCCACGTAGGGCGAACTCTCGTCAATGCGCCGTCCCAGGGGGGCGACGATACGTTCGATGATGCGCATCAAGTGCTCGTCCGATTCAAAGACGGCGTTCGTGCGATGTAATTTGCCCGAACTCTCGACATAGATATTCTTGGCTCCGTTCGCCATAATCTCGGTGACGGTGGGATCGGCCAGAAATGGCTCTAGCGGCCCAAAGCCTAGTATCTCTGCGACGATCAAATCAAACAGCCGCTGGCGCTCCGTCCGGCTGAGAGGGATCTTTTCCTCGGCCAGGATGTTGTTGTACATCTCCTCAATCGTGCGACGCACATCGTCCGTCCTGGTAACGTCCATCGTCGGGTCCAGCCCCGAGATCAACTTGTTCTGGATGCGCGTCTTGAGGTCTCGATAAGCATCACGCGCGGGAGATGCCGGTTGTCGCCGCACTTGCATCGTTCTCTGAGAAGGTTTCTGCGTAGAAGTTTGTTGTCCTTGTTCAATCCGTCTCAGCAATGACATTTTTTCTACCTCTTGATATCCCAATGCTAAAGTCTGCTAGTGTCCTCTTTGAGCAAAATGAGGCGCGCCTACGTGCCGAATGGGACCGCGCCCCGTTCGGCTGTATCTACTGAGTCTACCCAAATACATGCTTCAAGCGCAGCAGGCCAGTGCCTCCGGCCCCTGCAGCCACCAACGAAGCTTTTTCTCGTGCCTCTTCTGCTTCTTCAGCCTCTATCAATCTATCTCGAATGTGTTCAGCAAGATACAGAATACTCTGGGAGATGGGCCGATTTCGGTCGCGTATGATGAACGGTACACCGTGATTGACCGCCATTAGTACTGCCTGTTCGTCTGAGGGAATTTGCGCTGCTATAGGTATCATCGCCTGCTCAATCTGATCCGCCCGGATACCCATGCGCCGATTAACCCCGTTGATGACCAGTGCGATACTGCTCGTCGAGTAATCGAGCTTGGAAGCCACCTCGAGGAAGAGACGGGCGTTCTTGATAGAGGGGATATTGGGCATCACGACGAGAATGATCATCGAGGAAGCATCAAAGACCGTCAATGTGGTTTCATCCACCCAACTCCACGTATCTATGACAATGATGTCGAACTCTTCCCGCATCAACCCAAGAATCGTTTCAAATCTTGATGTGGCGCCACCTTCTTTATCCGGTGATGTGCTGTTCAGCAATCCCTCCGCTGCTTCTGGATGCGGCGGGGCCAGTAACACCTTTATCCCCGAACTATGAGGAGTCAGCACGCTGTTGAGCATGTCGCTATCCACTTCCTCAGCTTGAGACGCCAGGTCTGCTATGCTCCTGCTGGCTTGCAGATTGAGCATCACTCCTACATCTCCGAACTGCAAGTCAGTATCCACTAACGCGACTTTGCGGTCGCTGGCGACTGCTTGCTGTAACGCAATCGCCAAGTTGACCGCTATGGTTGTGCATCCCACGCCGCCCTTGGGACCAAAGACGGCGATCACCTTTCCTGCATGCTTCGTTGCCCGCGCCCCGGCCGAAGCATCTGCGTAGGCTGTCGCCGCCACAGACGGCATCATTTTCGCCCGGGCCTTTCCTTTCTCATAGACCCGCCGGATGGTACCCATCAGTTCATCGCCACTGGGCGGCTTGGTGAGAAAGTCTCTCGCGCCAGCCAACATGGCCCTGCGCACGTAATCGGTCTCGCCTTGTACGGAGAGCATCACCACCTGGGCTGTCGGCACTTTCTGCAAGAGCATTTCGGTGGCATTGATGCCGTCCATTCCGGGCATGTTGATGTCCATCAGAACGACGTGGGGCTGGAACTCTTGAGCCAGCTCAATGCCCTCTTGCCCTGATGACGCTGCCCCGACGACTTCTATACCGATGTCGAAGGAGAGTAACTTGCGCAAGTTCTCTCTCGTCTCGGCTATGTCATCAACGATCAGTACCCGAATCTTTTCGTCAGCCTGTGGCCTCACGAAACCTCCCTTAGAAATGAGTAGCGACTTGCGCTTACTCCCCACCTCCACTATTGTACTCAATGGGCGTCGCGCCAAACCGGGCTGCTTCCTCGCTACGGGCAACACGCTCCAGTTCAGCGGTTGGCGGCGTGACTCCATAAGGCAACTTGGGCGGCAATTCGATGGCAAAGCGTTCCATCAAATACTGGAGTGTGATGGATTCCGTCGCAGTGACCCGTTCATCTCCGGGCCGGCGCAGGACGAGGTTGACCCTGGCGCCAATCGCCTGTGCGTAATCCAGCACCATCGCGTCTTGCCACGTGACGGCCAACGTCAACGGCTCCACCCGATCAGACGGGGGTGGAGCAGGCGTGCCTTCTCCCTCCACTGGTTGCTCCTCCGGCTGTTCACCGCCCTCAGGACTTTCCCCATAAGCATCTGCTTCTGAGCCACCCCAATCACCAATCTGAAGCACGACCGCGTCCTGCACCGCTAACTGAGTCACCAGGCGCGGGCGCTGCACCTCGTTCGGCACCACGTTGGCTACCATCCCGTTGGGCAAGACCTCTATCCGTCCCAGAATCCCGTCCCGGCACTCCTCCCCCTCCGCCAACGTGCCCATACAGCCAGCGGTATTGGGCGTGATGGCCTGGAACTCTTCATCCAAGTCCACCATCAGCAAAGAGAGCATCACGTCTACGTGGTCGCCAGGTTTTAATGCCCAGGCCAGGCTAGAGTAGCGGGACACCGGCATGGCATAAGCCACTTTGTCTTCGGGGATCAGCATCGCCGCATCTGAACCTACACTGACCAAGTCGCCGGCATCATCGGTGAGCATGCTCTCCAAAATCGGCATATTGCGCACAATGTCCGCGCGAGCGATGCGACCATAAACAGCATCGAGATTCGTAACCGCTCCCGGGGGTACCAGTTCCTCTGGCCAGGACTTTAAGGCAACCGCGCCAATATCTTGGGTGATCAGCATACTACGCGGGATGTTTTGCACCGCCACAACGACCTCCATTGTACCAGCGATCACTGTGGGCACAGGAGTACCTTCCCCAACCTCATCGTCATGCACCGGGGTAGACGATGACAAATTACCCCTTATGAGCAAGAACCCCACTACTGCTGCTGCGAGAAGGATCAAAACACCAAAAATGATGAGTAAGCGACCTTTCTGCATGTCTTCCTCCTTATTCCATTCGGGTGTGTTTCACCTCGGTTGTGGAGTAGCACAACGAACCAGGATGAAACGCACCCACGTGATTTTTAGTACAATGCCACAAAACACATCTAATGATACCCTGTTCGCACTGGAATGTCAAGAATTCAAATATCCCAGGGATATACCCACTTTTAGCAGCAATTCTCATTATGTCATTGCGAGGAGCGTTTTTTGCGACGAAGCAATCTCCAAACAACTGGAAGAAATTGCTTCGCCCCGGGAAAAACGTCCGGGGCTTGCAATGATACCTCAAATTGAGAATTGCTGCACTCCTGGGACGAATAGTCCCGCTTGCGGACTCGAACGGCGCGGTATGATTAGGGTGCGTTTCATTTCGGTTGGAGGTAGTCGCGCTTTCCATACCGCGCGCTATGGAAAGCGCGGCCACTCAACTCATTTGAAATGCACCCGTATGATTTACGCCCTCCCGCTACGGCTCCTCCACGCGCAGGTTGTCAAAGTGAATCTCTACCCCCGGCTCGAAGAATGACCCGGCATAGAGGCCAATGTCGCCTCGAGAATAGTCCGCGTCCTCGACCTGGACCAGTTGTTCGCCGTTGACGAGGAAAACCATCGTCGCGCCCTGGCAAACGATTTCCAAGAGATTGGTCGCAGCCCCTGTCTGAACAGCATCAGAGAGCATCCAATCACCGCTCAATGGAGTCCACACCTCACCGTCGTACTTGCTGACCAGGTAGTAACCGTCGCCGCTGATGGAAAAGCGATAAAAGTGGTCAGTATCTTCCATCCGCACCAGCACGCCGTACTCGTTGTCGTCGGGGCCGGCAACCTGGGTAGCCTCGACTATGAGATGAAAGTCGGAAAACTCGCGCCCCGCAAAGGCCCAGGCCAGTTGGTTGGGCACGGCGACATAGACACGCATCACCCCATCCTGCACTTGCACCTGAGCCATAGCGTCGGACTCGGCCTGCCAGACGCCTGGTTCAGAGTAATCATCTCCCCAGGGCAACTCCGCCGCAGGCATAGGAGTGGCGCGGGGGGAACGCCGGCCAAAAGAGGTCGTCAATCCCCAAGCCAAACCCAGCACAGCGACCAACAGAATCGCCAGGGCTGCGATAACCCATTTTTTATTCATCGCTGACATCACCCCCTCCTCTGTGTTTGTCCTACGATCCACCATCCTGTGGCTTGGTGACGACAAAGTTATCGAACTGGACGCGCCCGCCGCCCGCCGAGCCGCTTCCGGCCCCGATCCCTACATCGCCCCGCGCATGGCTGTCGTCGCTGACTGTCTCCAGCAACTCGCCATTGATATAAAAACTCAATTCGTCCCCCTGGCAAACCGCCCGGATATCGTTACTTTGCTCGCCTGTCTTGATGGCGGAGGAATAGACCATTCCCTCGCCGTCACCGGTGAGCGGTTCCAGGTCGCCGCCGTCCACGCGGCGGAAAATGGCATAGTAGCCATCGGCGCTGATGGCGAAATAGTAAAAGTTATCCAGGTCTATGTGGCGGCAGAGAACGCCGAAATGACCATCCTGAAGGCCGGAAATCAGGCTGACCTGCACCTCGACGCTCACATCATCAAAGCGCTGACCGGGACAAGCCCAGGCTAACCAGTTTGACTCGTACAGTTCGATAAAATAATCGCCCGCCTCGTAGCCACGGTCGAACTCTTGGCGCTCGTCCGCGCCCCAGCCACTGCTTGCGTCGTCAAAGTCGTCCTGAAAAAGCGGCTTGCCACTGCCACCGCTGGTGCAACCACAGACCAGCAACAGAACGAGTCCGATCAGGCAACCTTTCGCCAGCCGGTATCGTCTTTTCATTTCGCCTCCCATCTGCAAGAAACCTACCCAAAACCAAAAGGATTATAGCACGGGTAGCCGGATTTGCCCAAGAACGCCTTTGCCGTATCTTTTCAATAACTGGAGTCTGGCGTTTTTGTTCGTAGTGACGGCTTCAGCCGTCCAAAAGGCTCAAAAGCGGCTAAAGCCGCTACTACGAACCCCCATATCTAGCGCCTTTATTGTTGCCTACCCCAAGATG